>NZ_JBSFEV010000013.1:0-188554 GCF_053594615.1 Streptomyces sp. NPDC001858 | reverse complement strand
GCATGCTTCGGTGTCGTTCGATGCCGGTGTGACGGTGTTGTACGGGGCGTTGGTCGCGGGTGGCCCGGCATTTGCGCGGCTTTGAGGCGCTCTTGACTGGATCATGAACTGTCATGAGCCTGGCAGAGTTCGCTGCCGTGGCGAACTCACGCCAGGGGGTTTCATGAGACGCAGAGCGAGATCGATCCTCGCTGTCGGCGCGCTGCTGCTCGGCGGAGCGGCGCTCGCGCCCATCGCCCAGGCACAGCCCGCAAGCTCGCCCACGCCCGACCCGGACGAGGTCAAGGTCTTCCGCGCCGAGGTCACCAAGCAGCAGGTGCCCCTGCTGCTGGCGGCCGGCCAGGACGGCCACGAACTGAGCGAGCAGGCTCCCGAGCAGGGCACCGCCACCGTCGAGGTGTTCCTGACCGACGAACAGGCGAAGAAACTCGGGAAGCAAGGGGTCGAGCTCACCGAGCACACCCTCTCCGCCCGCGCCGAGAACCGCGTGGAGGCGGCCTCGGACGGGGTGTTCCGCCCCTACAGCGGCGCCGGCGGCCTGCGGGAGGAGATCCTCCGCACCGGCCGGGAGAACCCGGGCCTGACGAAGGTCGTCTCCCTCGGCAGGACGGTGAACGGCCAGGACATCCTCGCGGTCAAACTGACCAAGAACGCGAAGAGCTCCAAGGACGGCGCCAAGCCCGCGGTGCTGTACATGTCCAACCAGCACGCCCGTGAGTGGATCACCCCGGAGATGACCCGGCGGCTGATGCACCACTACCTGGACAACTACCGCACCGACCGGCGGATCAAGAAGATCGTCGACTCCACCGAGCTGTGGTTCGTCCTGTCGGCCAACCCCGACGGCTACGACCACACCTTCCAGAGCGACGACAACCGGCTGTGGCGCAAGAACCTGCGGGACGTCAACGGCGACGGCGCGATCACCACCGGCGACGGCGTCGACCTCAACCGCAACTTCGCCTACAAGTGGGGCTACGACGACGAGGGTTCGTCCCCCAACCCCACCAGTCAGACCTACCGAGGCGCGAGCCCCGGCTCCGAGCCCGAGACGAAGGCGCTCGACGCGTTCGAGGCGCGGATCGGCTTCACGTACGGCATCAACTACCACTCCGCCGCCGAACTCCTCCTCTACGGCGTCGGCTGGCAGGTCGCCACCGACACCCCGGACGACGTCGTCTACGAGACGCTCGCCGGCACCCCCGACAACTCCGCGATCCCGGGCTACCACCCGCAGGTGTCCTCGGAGCTGTACACGACCAACGGCGAGGCGGACGGCCACGCGGCGAACGTCAACGGCACGGCGATGTTCACCCCGGAGATGTCGACGTGTCAGACCGCGTCGGACCTCGATCCGAACGACCAGTGGAACGCGGCCGACTGCCAGTCGGGCTTCAACTTCCCGGACGACGAGAAGCTGATCCAGGACGAGTTCGCCAAGAACATCCCGTTCGCGCTCTCCGTCGCCGAGTCGGCGGCCCGCCCCGACCAGCCGAAGTCCTCGGTCGGCCTGAGCGCCGCCGACTTCACCCCGGCGCCGTTCAGCACGTCCTACGCGCGCGGGGCCGACCAGGAGGTCTCCGTCGTCGCGCGCAAGGCGATCCGCGACAAGGAGCTCAAGTACCGCGTCAACGGCGGCCGTACGCACGACCAGGCGCTCAAGGCCTGGAAGGGCGGCGAGACCTACGGCGGGGACGACAACCTGTACTTCGACGAGTACCGCGCCAAGGTGCGAGACGGCGAACCGGGCGACAGGGTCGAGGTGTGGTTCACGGGCGAGACCAAGGACGGCAAGAAGGTCTCCAGCTCGCGCTTCACCTACACGGTCGCCGCGCGGCCCAAGGCCGACACCCTCGTCGTCGCCGAGGAGGGCGCCGCCGCCACGCAGGCGCAGACCTACGTCGACGCGCTGAAGGCCAACGGCCGCCGGGCGGTCGTCTGGGACGTCGCCGCGCAGGGCGCGCCCGACGCGCTCGGCGTGCTGAGCCACTTCGGCACGGTCGTCCACTACACGGGGGCGGGCGTCCCCGGCAATCCGACCCAGCTCGAACTGCGCGCCTTCCTCAACGAGGGCGGCAAGCTGATCGAGGCGGGCGAGCGGGCGGGCGGCGCGGTCGACCTCGGCGACGGCACGCCGTCGGACGACTTCAGCCAGTACTACCTGGGCGCCTACTCCCGTACGTCGACCCCCGGCGCCACCGGCTTCACCGGCTCCGGGAAGCTCGGCGGCCTGAGCGCGGCCCTCGGCCCGGCGGCCGGCAACCCGCTCGACAGGGCGGGCACCTACGGGGTCACCTCGGACGAACTGCCCGCCGCCACGTACCCGCAGTTCGCCAGCGCGGGCGCGGGCCGGTTCGCCGGGACGGTCAACCCGTACGGGCCGTACGCGGGCTCGTACATGGCCGCCGCGGTGCACACCGACGACGCCTACAAGCGCCTCGTCCGCACCGTCGACCTCACGGGCGTCGGAGCGGCGAGCGCCCCGACCCTGCGCAGCCAACTGCTGTGGGACACCGAGCCCGGCTACGACAACGCGATCGTCGAGGTCCACACGGTCGGCGCCGACGACTGGACCACGCTCCCCGAGGCGGGCGGCGCCACCAGCGCCGTCGTGCCGGCGGAGTGCGGGGCCGGCTTCTACGTCGGCGAGCACCCGTGGCTGCGGCACTACCTCACCGTCGCCTCGGGCGGCTGCACCGCCGCCGGCGCCACCGGCTCCTGGAACGCCTTCACCGGCGCCTCCAACGGCTGGCAGCAGGTGAACTTCGATCTCAGCGCGTACGCGGGCAAGAAGGTGGAGGTCGCGATCTCCTACGTCACCGACCCCGGCAGCGGCGGCCACGGCGTCCTCGCCGACGACGCCTCGCTGGTCGTCGGCGGCACGGCCACCGGCACCGAGGGCTTCGAGACCTCGCTCGGCGCCTGGCAGGTCGGCGGTCCGCCCGCGGGCAGCCCGGCCGTGCTGAAGGACTGGACCCGCACCGGCACCCTCTTCCAGACCTATGGAGCGGTCACCACCGACGACACCGTGCTGCTGGGCTTCGGCCTGGAGCACCTGACCTCGGCGGCCGACCGAAAAACGCTCATCGGAAAGGCCCTCGACTCACTTGAGGGGTGACACGCCACAGTCAACCCCGTGTGAAAGTTCGTGACCAAATCGAGTGACGAGGGCTTCAGGCCCGGGCGGTCCGTACCCCTACTGGCGGGTACGGACCGTCCTGCCGTGTATGGGGCGACTCGATGTCACCACGGGGCCCGCGGAGAGGTAGGGTCGTGGGTGGTCGGGGACATCCCAAATACAGCTCGCCGGCACCGCATAGCCGGTGTATCAACGAGGAGATCGGTTCGTGACGATCCGCGTAGGCATCAACGGCTTTGGCCGCATCGGTCGTAACTACTTCCGCGCGCTGCTGGAGCAGGGTGCTGACATCGAGATCGTGGCTGTCAACGACCTGGGTGACACCGCGACCACCGCACACCTCCTGAAGTACGACACCATCCTGGGCCGCCTCAAGGCCGAGGTGTCGCACACCGCCGACACGATCACCGTCGACGGTCACACCATCAAGGTGCTCTCCGAGCGCAACCCCGCCGACATCCCGTGGGGCGCGCTCGGCGTCGACATCGTCATCGAGTCGACGGGCATCTTCACGAAGAAGGCCGACGCCGAGAAGCACATCGCCGGCGGCGCCAAGAAGGTCCTCATCTCGGCTCCGGCCAAGGACGAGGACATCACCATCGTGATGGGTGTCAATCAGGACAAATACGACCCGGCGAACCACCACGTCATCTCCAACGCCTCCTGCACCACCAACTGTGTGGCGCCGATGGCCAAGGTCCTCGACGAGAACTTCGGCATCGTCAAGGGTCTGATGACGACGGTCCACGCGTACACCAACGACCAGCGCATCCTGGACTTCCCGCACTCGGACCTGCGCCGCGCCCGCGCCGCCGCCGAGAACATCATCCCGACCACGACGGGCGCCGCGAAGGCCACCGCCCTGGTCCTCCCGCAGCTCAAGGGCAAGCTCGACGGCATCGCGATGCGCGTCCCGGTCCCCACCGGCTCGGCCACCGACCTGGTCGTGACGCTGCAGCGCGAGGTCACCAAGGACGAGGTCAACGCCGCGTTCAAGAAGGCCTCCGAGGACGGCGACCTCAAGGGCTACCTGGCCTACACCGAGGACGAGATCGTCTCCTCGGACATCGTCAGCGACCCGGCCTCCTGCACCTTCGACTCCTCCCTGACCATGGTCCAGGAGGGCAACACGGTGAAGATCCTCGGCTGGTACGACAACGAGTGGGGTTACTCCAACCGCCTCGTCGACCTCACGGTCTTCGTCGGCGGACAGCTCTGATCGTCGGATCAGGCACTTCGATGTGAGCACAGGGCTCGGGCGGCGCAGCGACGCGCCGTCCGGGCCCTGAGTCACGTACAGATCAGCCCTCTTACGATCACGAGCACGACAAGTCCTCCTCGGGAGCCCTCTCTATGAAGACGATCGACGAACTTCTCGCCGAAGGCGTCGCAGGCAAGCGGGTCTTCGTCCGCGCCGACCTCAACGTGCCGCTCGAGAGCGGCGCCATCACCGACGACGGCCGCATCCGCGCCGTCCTGCCCACCGTCAAGGCCCTCGCGGACGCGGGCGCCAAGGTGGTCGTCGCCTCCCACCTGGGCCGTCCCAAGGGCGCGCCGGACCCGGCCTTCTCCCTCGCCCCCGCCGCCGCCCGGCTGGGCGAGCTCCTCGGCTCCGCCGTGGCCTTCGCGACCGACACCGTCGGCGAGTCCGCGCGCTCGGTCGTCGCGGGCCTGACCGACGGCCAGGTCGCCGTCATCGAGAACCTGCGCTTCAACGCGGGCGAGACGGCCAAGGACGACGCCGAGCGCGGCGCCTTCGCCGACCGGCTCGCCGAGCTCGCCGACGTCTACGTCGGCGACGGCTTCGGCGCGGTGCACCGCAAGCACGCCTCGGTCTACGACCTCCCGGCCCGGCTGCCGCACGCCGCCGGCTTCCTCATCGCCACCGAGGTCGGCGTCCTGAAGAAGCTCACCGATGAGGTCGCGCGGCCCTACGTCGTCGCCCTCGGCGGCGCCAAGGTCTCCGACAAGCTCGCCGTCATCGACGAGCTCCTCGGCAAGGCCGACCGCATCCTCATCGGCGGCGGCATGGCCTACACCTTCCTCAAGGCCCAGGGCCACGAGGTGGGCATCTCCCTCCTGCAGGAGGACCAGGTCCCGGTCGTGCAGGAGTACCTGCGGCGCGCCGAGCGGACCGGCGTCGAGCTGGTCCTGCCCGTCGACGTCCTCGTCTCCACCGAGTTCCCGGACCTGAAGGCCAAGGCCCCGACGAACCCCGCCACCGTCGCCGCGGACGCGATCCCCGCCGACCAGGAGGGTCTGGACATCGGTCCCGAGACCCGCAAGCTGTACGCCTCGAAGTTCGCCGACGCCGCCACCGTCTTCTGGAACGGCCCCATGGGCGTCTTCGAGCACCCCGACTACGCCGAGGGCACCAAAGAGGTCGCCCAGGCCCTCGTCGACTCCCCGGCCTTCACGGTCGTCGGCGGCGGCGACTCCGCCGCGGCCGTCCGCATCCTGGGCTTCGACGAGAACGCATTCGGCCATATCTCGACCGGCGGCGGCGCCTCCCTCGAATACCTCGAGGGCAAGACGCTCCCCGGCCTCGCCGCACTGGAGGACTGACCCCGTATGACCACTCGCACGCCGCTGATGGCGGGCAACTGGAAGATGAACCTCAACCACCTCGAGGCCATCGCCCATGTCCAGAAGCTCGCCTTCGCCCTGGCCGACAAGGACTACGAGGCCGTCGAGGTCGCCGTCCTGCCGCCCTTCACCGACCTGCGCTCCGTACAGACGCTCGTCGACGGCGACAAGCTCAAGATCAAGTACGGCGCCCAGGACATCTCGGCGCAGGACTCCGGCGCCTACACCGGCGAGATCTCCGGCCCGATGCTCGCCAAGCTGAAGTGCACGTTCGTGGCCATCGGCCACTCCGAGCGCCGTCAGTACCACAACGAGACCGACGACGTCGTGAACGCCAAGGTCAAGGCCGCCTACAAGCACGGTCTGACCCCGATCCTGTGCGTGGGCGAGGAACTGGACGTCCGTGAGGCGGGCAACCACGTCTCCCACACCCTCGCCCAGGTCGAGGGCGGTCTGCAGGACCTCCCGGCCGAGCAGGCCGAGTCCGTCGTGATCGCCTACGAGCCGGTGTGGGCCATCGGCACCGGCAAGGTCTGCGGCGCCTCGGACGCGCAGGAGGTCTGCGCCGCCATCCGCGCCAAGCTCGCCGAGCTCTACAGCCAGGAGCTGGCCGACGGGGTCCGCATCCAGTACGGCGGCTCCGTCAAGTCCGGCAACGTCGCCGAGATCATGGCGCAGGCCGACATCGACGGCGCGCTGATCGGCGGCGCCTCGCTGGACACCGACGAGTTCGTCAAGATCGTGCGCTTCCGCGACCAGTGAGTATGCGGTAGCGGCGATCCGTCGTACCCTTGCGGGGGCATGGCCGTCGTGCCGTGCCCCCGTCGTAATCCGATTCCGAGGAAGTTGGTCCAGCCGTGGTTCTGGGGTTCTCGATCGCCCTGATCGTCTTCAGCCTCCTGCTGATGCTGCTGGTGCTGATGCACAAGGGGAAGGGCGGCGGCCTCTCCGACATGTTCGGCGGCGGCATGCAGTCCTCCGTCGGCGGCTCCTCGGTCGCCGAGCGCAACCTCGACCGCATCACCGTCGTGGTCGGCACCCTGTGGTTCGCCACCATCATCGTCCTCGGCCTCCTCATGAAGACGAACAACTGATCAGCGTCGCACAGGCACGCACATTCCGGTACGTAAGGCCCCATGTTCGGTACGCGCAGCTGAGCGCGGCCTATCATGGGGCTTGCGTCTAGGTGTGGGAGCTGTAACTCCAATCACTGGACGCGCGTTGGGCCTTACGTAGACTGAGGCGCTCGCAGCGAAGCGAAACGCCGACTCGCTTTGCGGCACCATCACGCAGGGAGTTACGACCGTGGCAAGTGGCAACGCGATCCGAGGAAGCCGGGTCGGGGCGGGGCCGATGGGCGAGGCCGAGCGGGGCGAGTCCGCGCCCCGTCTGCGCATCTCCTTCTGGTGCTCCAACGGACACGAGACGCAGCCCAGCTTCGCCAGCGACGCGCAGGTCCCCGACACCTGGGACTGCCCCCGCTGCGGATTCCCGGCCGGCCAGGACCGGGACAACCCCCCGGACCCGCCGCGCACCGAGCCCTACAAGACGCACCTCGCCTATGTGCGGGAGCGGCGCAGCGACGCGGACGGCGAGGCGATCCTCGCCGAAGCGCTCGCCAAACTGCGGGGCGAGATCTAGCGACTTTCCAGGACCGGCCGGGCGCCCCAGGGCGCCTGGCCGGACCTGTTTCACGCTGTCCCGGCCCGCTCGGCCGGGCGCAGAGGCTGCTGCGCGGACCGATTGTCAGTGGCGCCCTCTACGGTTTTCACAGCGGTTCCCGTGTCATGCGGCGAACCTGCGAACCGGGAGGGGGAGTTGTGGCGGCGGTCGGTACGGCGGGGGTGCGCGCACCCGCGTGGCGCGGAGGGTTCGGACGGCTGTGGAGCGCCGCCGTGATCTCCCGCTTCGGGGACGCGCTGCGGACCACCGCGCTGCCCCTGCTCGCCGTCCAGCTCACGGACGATCCCCTGGTCATCGCCTCCGTGACCGCCTGCTCCTACCTCCCGTGGCTGCTGTTCGGCCTGCTCGGCGGGGCCGTCGCCGACCGGGTGGACCAGCGGCGCGCGATGTGGGCGGTGGACACCGTGCGCGGTCTGCTGGTCGCCGCCTTCGCCCTCGCCGTGGCCCTCGGCCACGCCTCCGTCCCGCTGCTGCTCGCCCTCGCCTTCCTGCTGACGACCCTTCAGACGCTCTTCGACAACGCCGCCACGGCCCTGCTGCCCTCCCTGGTGGACACCGAGGCCCTCGGCGGGGCCAATGCCCGCCTGCTCACCGGCCAACAGCTCGCGGGCGGTCTGCTGGCCGGCCCGGTCGTGCCGCTGCTGCTCGGCGTCGGCGCCTTCCTGCCGTTCGCGGCCGACGCGGGCACCTATCTGCTGGCCGCCGCCCTGGTGGCCTCCCTGCGGACACGGCCGCCCGAGCGGGAGCCGCGCCCCGCCGGCAGCACCCTGCGCGCGGAGATCGGCGAAGGCCTGCGCCATCTGTGGGGCGACGGCGTCCTGCGGTCGATCTGCCTGGCCACCCTGCTGTGCAACATCGGCATGGGCGCCCTGATCGCCACGCTGGTGCTGCATGTGACGCGCTGGCTGCACGCGGGCGACACCGGGTTCGCCGCGGCGATGACCGGGTACGCGCTCGGCAGTCTCGTCGGCGGGTTCCTCGCCCAGTGGATCGCGGGCCGCGTCGGGCGGGCCCGGGCCCTGCTGCTCGGCGGGACCGTCCAGACGGCGTCGCTGCTGCTCATGGGCACCGTGCGGCACCTCGGCGCACTGCTCGTCGGCATGCTGCTGCTCGGCCTCATGAACATGGTGTGGAACGTCAACCAGGTCACCCTCGTGCAGCAGCGCAGCCCCGCCTCCCTGGTGGGCCGCATCGCCGCCGCCTTCCGGACGGCCTCCACCTCCGGCGCGCCGCTGGGCGCGCTGCTCGGCGGAGCGGCGGCCCGGGCCTTCGGCCTCAACACGCCCGCCCTGCTGGCGGCCCTGCTCTTCGCACTCGCCGTCGCCGCGTTGATACCCGCGGGCAAGGCGGACGTACCTGTTGTTGCCCCGCGCGACGGTGCCGCGACGGCTCACGTCCCCTCCTGATCAACTAGGTTGGAGCGGCGGGGCAAGGGACAGATGAGGAAAGAGAGCTGAAGTCCGACATGAACGCAGACGGCCGTACGAGGCTCAACCAGACGCCCGAGTGGACCGCGCTGGCCAAACACCGCGAGGAACTCGGCGAGGTGCGCCTGCGGGAGCTGTTCGCCGCCGACCCCGAGCGCGGCGCCGGATACACGCTGCAGGTCGGTGACCTGCACATCGACTACTCCAAGCACCTCGTCACCGACGAGACGCTGCGGCACCTGCGCGAGCTGGCCGCGGCCACCGACGTCTTCGGCCTGCGCGACGCCATGTTCCGCGGCGAGAAGATCAACACCACCGAGGACCGCGCGGTCCTGCACACCGCGCTGCGCGCCCCTCGCGACGCGGTGATCGAGGTGGACGGGGAGAACGTCGTCCCGGCGGTGCACGCCGTCCTCGACAAGATGGCCGATTTCGCCGGCCGCGTCCGCTCCGGCGCCTGGACCGGGCACACCGGCCGGCGCATCCGGAACGTGGTGAACATCGGCATCGGCGGCTCCGACCTGGGCCCCGCGATGGCCTACGAGGTGCTCCGCGGCTACACCGACCGCGACCTCACGGTCCGCTTCGTGTCGAACGTGGACGGCGCCGACCTGCACGAGGCCACCCGCGACCTGGACCCGGCCGAGACGCTGTTCATCATCGCGTCCAAGACGTTCACCACCATCGAGACGATCACCAACGCGACCTCGGCCCGCACCTGGCTGCTGGACGCGCTGGGCGACGCGGACGCCGTCGCCAAGCACTTCGTCGCCCTGTCGACCAACGCCGAGAAGGTCGCCGACTTCGGCATCGACACCGTCAACATGTTCGAGTTCTGGGACTGGGTCGGCGGCCGCTACTCCTACGACTCGGCGATCGGCCTGTCGCTGATGATCGCCATCGGCCCGGACCGCTTCCGCGAGATGCTCGACGGCTTCCACCTCGTCGACGAGCACTTCCGCACCGCCCCCGCCGAGTCCAACGTGCCGTTGCTGCTCGGCCTGCTGGGCGTCTGGTACGGCAACTTCCACGACGCCCAGTCGCACGCCGTGCTGCCCTACAGCCACTACCTGTCCAAGTTCGCCGCCTATCTGCAGCAGCTGGACATGGAGTCCAACGGCAAGTACGTCGGCCGGGACGGCCGCGAGGTCGACTGGCAGACCGGACCCGTCGTCTGGGGCACCCCGGGCACCAACGGGCAGCACGCCTACTACCAGTTGATCCACCAGGGCACGAAGCTCATCCCGGCCGACTTCATCGGCTTCGCCGAGCCGTCCGCCGAACTCAGTGCCGAACTCGCCGCCCAGCACGACCTGTTGATGGCGAACTTCTTCGCGCAGACCCAGGCGCTGGCCTTCGGCAAGACCCCGGAGGAGGTGCGCGCGGAGGGAGTGCCCGAGGAACTGGTGGCCCACAAGACGTTCAAGGGCGACCACCCCACGACCACGATCCTGGCCCGTGCGCTGACCCCGTCGGTCCTCGGCCAGCTCGTCGCCCTCTACGAGCACAAGGTGTTCGTGCAGGGCGCGATCTGGAACATCGACTCCTTCGACCAGTGGGGCGTCGAGCTGGGCAAGGTCCTCGCCAAGCGCGTCGAGCCGGCGTTGACGGAAGGCGCGGACGTACCCGGCCTCGACGGGTCGACGAAGGCGCTCGTCGCCAAGTACCGGGAACTGCGCGGCCGGTAGCGGCCGCGTAGGCGACGCGGGAAGGAACGGGGAAGCGGGCGGCGGGAGTCCGTCCGCTTCCCGTAAGATCCGCGAGGATCACGCAGCGACGACTCGGGGGAGTGGAAGTTGGCCGGCACGCGCGGGAACTGGATGAGCGACCGATTGTCGATGCGGTCGATCCTGCAGCCGAAACAGGTGGCGCAGGCGTTGTACCACCCGGCGTGGATCCCGGCCTCGGTCGACCCGTCCGTGGATCGGCTCAAGAAGGCGCGCATCATCGCCGGAGCCGTCGCGGCCTTCGGCGTGTACACCTTCGTGCAGCGCAAGTTCGCCTTCGAAGAAGTACTGGAGAACATGCTGACGGCGTCCGCCGTCGTCCTCTTCATCACACCGCTGACGGTCGGCGTGATGCTTTTCGTGTGGCGGCGCACCGGGACCGTCCGCCAGCTGCGGGTGCCGCTCCTCAACTCCCTCAAGCTGCTGCTGTTCTTCATCGGCTCGGTCGTCGGGCTGGTGTTCCTGTGGCAGGGCACGACGACGCTCGGCGGCTTCTGGCTGGTGCCGCTCGGCTTCGCGGCGCTCTGGCTGACCGGCATGGTGATCTACGGAGCGGTGCAGGTGTCCGGGAACTTCTTCGGCACGGCCGCCGTCCACCGGTCCCTGCCGCCGCTGCTCGCCACGGTGACGACCTGGCTCATGGCCGTCCCCGACCTGGTCACGGGCGATCTGCACGGGCTGAGCCTCACCATGGGCATCGTCTTCATCCTGGGCGCGCCGCTGACCGTGACGAGCATCGCCCTGCTGGAGACGAGCCGGCTCAAGCGGCGCTACGGCATCCGCCTCGCGGCCCACCCGGCCACCCTGCCCCCGACGCACGCGGCACCCCCGCCCCCGGTCCCGCCGCAGGGCGCCCCGTACGCCCCGCCCTACGGCCCCGCGTACGGCCACCCCCAGGGGGCGCCTTACACCCCGCCGCCGCAGCACCCGTACGGCGGCGGCCCCTACCAGCCCTACAACGGACAGAACCCGTACGGCCGTTGACCGTACGGGTTCCGGGGTGGAGCGGACGCGTCAGGCAGACGCGGGAGGGTACAGCGACCGCGGGAGCCGGGAGGCCGCCGCGGTGTCCAGCAGCCACAGGGTGCGGGCCCGGCCCTGCGCGCCCGCCGCGGGGGCCTGGATCTCGCCCGCGCCGGACAGGGCGATCGCCGCGGCCTGCGCCTTGTCCTCGCCGGCCGCGAGCAGCCACACCTCACGGGCCGCCCGGATCGCCGGGAGGGTGAGGGTGACCCGGTTCGGCGGGGGCTTGGGCGCCCCGCGCACGCCGACCACCGTGCGCTCGGTCTCCCGTACGGCCGGCAGCTCCGGGAAGAGCGAGGCCACATGGGTGTCCGGGCCGACGCCCAGCATCAGGACGTCGAAGGTGGGCACGGCGCCATGGTTCTCGGGGCCGGCCGCGCGGGCCAGCTCCTCGGCGTAGGCGGCCGCGGCCGCCTCCACATCGGGGCCGAAGGGACCGTCGGACGCGGGCATGGCGTGCACGCGCTTGGGGTCCACGGGGACGGAGTCCAGCAGTGCCTCGCGAGCCTGCGTGACATTGCGCTCCGGGTCGCCCTCGGGCAGGAACCGCTCGTCGCCCCACCACAGGTCGAGACGGCCCCAGTCGATGGCGTCGCGGGCCGGCGCCGCGGCCAGCGCGGCCAGCAGACCGTTGCCGTTGCGGCCGCCGGTGAGGACCACGGACGCCTGGCCCCGGGAGGCCTGGGCGTCCACGATCTTCGTGATGAGGCGGGCCGCGGCGGCCTGCGCCATCAGCTCCTTGTCGCGGTGCACGACCAGCTGGGGGGTGCTCACTGCGGATCCGCTTTCCTGACGGGGGGCATCTGCGCCGGAGTGGGCCGGTCCGCATCGCCGGCGCCCGAGGGCGCGGCGGGCGGCTCGGCCGCGGTGGCCGGCGCGGGCTTGCGGTCGGCGGCCGCCGGTTCCGACACCCCGCGGACCGGGAGGGCCGGCGTGGGCTGGGCGCTCGCCCCGGCCCGCTCCTCGGCGCGCTCCTCCGCCGAGGAGATCCCGCCGAGCCGGTCCACCCCGAAGCGCAGGGCGGACGCGTAGGTGTCGTCGGGGTCGAGCCTGCGCAGCTCCTCCGCGAGCAGCTCGGCCGTGTTGCGCCGCTTGAGCGCCACCGCGCGGTCGGGCTGGCCCGGCAGTGCCAGGGTGGCCATCGCGCCGTCCGACCGGTGCAGGGTGATCGGGCCCGCGGTGGTCTCCATCCGGACCTGGGTCAGGCCGGGACCCGCGGAGACCGCGCGCCGGACGTGGACGTGGAGCCGGTCGGCGAGCCACATGGCGAGCAGCTCGACGCTCGGGTTGGACTCCTCGCCCGCCACCTCGGCGGAGACGATCTCGCAGGAGATCTGGTCGAGGGCCGCGGCCAGCATCGAGCGCCACGGGGTGATCCGGGCCCACGCCAGGTCGGTGTCGCCCGGTTCGTAGCTCTCGGCGCGCGCCCGCAGTTCGTTGATGGGCTTCTCGGCCGCGTAGCTGTCGGTGACCCGGCGCTGGCCCAGGGCGCCCAGCGGGTCGCCCGCCGGATCGCGCGGGGCGTCCACCGACCACCAGACCACCACCGGCGCGTCCGGCAGCAGCAGCGGCAGGACGACCGACTGGGCGTGGTCGGCGACCTCGCCGTACAGCCGCAGGATGACCGTCTCACCGGTGCCCGCGTCCGCGCCCACCCGCACCTCGGCGTCCAGGCGGGACGCGGTCCGGCCCCGGGCCGAGCGCGAGACCCGCTTGATGACCACGAGCGTGCGCGAGGGGTGCTCGTGCGACGCGTCGCCCGCCGCCTTCAGGGCGTCGTAGGCGTTCTCCTCGTCCGTCACGACGACGAGGGTGAGCACCATGCCGACGGCGGGGGTGCCGATGGCCCGGCGGCCCTTCACCAGCGCCTTGTTGATCTTGCTGGCAGTGGTGTCCGTGAGGTCTATCTTCATGGCCGGCGCCAGCTCCGTCCGTCTCGCTCGAGCATCTCGTCGGCTTCGACGGGCCCCCAGGTGCCCGACTGGTACTGGGCGGGCTTGCCGTGCTTGTCCCAGTACTGCTCGATCGGGTCGAGGATCTTCCAGGACAGCTCCACCTCTTCCGTGCGGGGGAAGAGGTTCGAGTCGCCCAGCAGCACATCGAGGATGAGGCGCTCGTACGCCTCGGGGCTGGACTCGGTGAAGGACTCGCCGTAGGCGAAGTCCATCGACACGTCCCGGATCTCCATCGAGGTGCCCGGCACCTTCGAGCCGAAGCGGACCGTGATGCCCTCGTCGGGCTGGACGCGGATGACGATCGCGTTCGCGCCGAGCTCCTCGGTGGCCGTGGAGTCGAAGGGCGAGTGCGGCGCCCGCTGGAAGACCACCGCGATCTCGGTGACCCGGCGGCCCAGCCGCTTGCCGGTGCGCAGATAGAAGGGGACGCCCGCCCAGCGGCGGTTGTCGACCTCCACCTTGATGGCCGCGTAGGTGTCGGTCTTCGACTTGGAGTCGATGCCGTCTTCCTGCAGATAGCCGACGGCCTTCTCACCGCCCTGCCAGCCGGGCGCGTACTGGCCGCGCACGGTGGCCAGGCCCAGGTCCTTCGGCAGCCGTACCGCGCCGAGCACCTTGGTCTTCTCGGCGGCCAGCGCGTCCGCGTCGAAGGAGGCCGGCTCCTCCATGGCGGTGAGGGCCATCAGCTGGAGCAGGTGGTTCTGGATGACGTCACGGGCGGCGCCGATGCCGTCGTAGTAGCCGGCCCGGCCGCCGATGCCGATGTCCTCGGCCATGGTGATCTGCACATGGTCCACGAAGGACCGGTTCCAGATGGGCTCGAACATGGTGTTGGCGAAGCGCAGCGCCAGGATGTTCTGGACGGTCTCCTTGCCCAGGTAGTGGTCGATGCGGAAGACCTGGTCCGGGGCGAAGACCTCGTGCACGACCTTGTTGAGCTCCTCGGCCGAGGCGAGGTCGTGGCCGAAGGGCTTCTCGATGACCGCGCGGCGCCAGGAGCCGCCCTCCTGGTCGGCCAGCCGGTGCTTCCTCAGCTGCTGGATGACCACCGGGAAGGAGCTCGGCGGCACGGACAGGTAGAAGGCGAAGTTGCCGCCCGTGCCCTGCGCCTTGTCGAGCTCCTCGATCGTCGAGCGCAGCCGCTCGAACGCGTCGTCGTCGTCGAAGACGCCCTGCACGAAACGCATGCCCTGGACCAGCTGCTGCCAGACCTCCTCGCGGAAGGGCGTGCGCGCGTGCTCCTTGACCGCGTCGTGGACCTCCTGGGCGAAGTCCTCGTTCTTCCACTCGCGGCGGGCGAACCCGACCAGCGAGAAGCCCGGCGGGAGCAGACCGCGGTTGGCGAGGTCGTACACGGCGGGCATGAGCTTCTTCCGGGACAAATCGCCCGTGACGCCGAAGATGACCAGGCCCGACGGCCCCGCGATACGCGGGAGCCGTCGGTCTGCGGGGTCACGGAGCGGGTTGGCTCCGGATCCGGCAAGAGATGCCAAGGTGTCAGCCCTCCGAGGGGGCGAGGCGCTCCAGCTCCGCCTCGGTCGACTTGAGCAGGTCGTTCCAGGAGGCCTCGAACTTCTCGACGCCCTCGTCCTCGAGCAGCTGGACCACGTCGTCGTAGGAGATCCCGAGCTTCTCGACGGCGTCGAGCTCGGCGCGGGCCTGCTCGTAGGTGCCGGCGACCGTGTCGCCGGTGATCTGCCCGTGGTCCTCGGTGGCGAACAGGGTCGCCTCCGGCATGGTGTTCACCGTGTTGGGCGCCACCAGGTCGTCCACGTACAGGGTGTCCTTGTACGCGGGGTCCTTCACACCGGTGGAGGCCCACAGCGCGCGCTGCTTGTTGGCGCCCGCCTTCTCCAGCGCGGCCCAGCGGCCGCCCGAGAAGACCTCTTCGTACGCCTGGTACGCGAGGCGCGCGTTGGCCACGCCGGCCTTGCCGCGGGCGGCCTTGGCCTCGTCGGTGCCGAGCGCGTCGAGCCGCTTGTCGATCTCGGTGTCGACCCGGGAGACGAAGAAGGACGCCACCGAGTGGATCAGGGACAGGTCCAGGCCCTTGGCCTGCGCCTTCTCCAGGCCCGCCAGGTAGGCCTCCATGACCTCGCGGTAGCGCTCCAGCGAGAAGATCAGCGTGACGTTGACGCTGATGCCGTTGCCGATGACCTCGGTGATGGCCGGCAGGCCCGCCTTGGTGGCCGGGATCTTGATCAGCGTGTTGGGCCGGTCGACCAGCCAGGCGAGCTGCTTGGCCTCGGCGACCGTCGGCGCGGTGTGGTGCGCCAGCCGCGGGTCGACCTCGATCGACACCCGGCCGTCCTGGCCGCCGGTGGCGTCGAAGACCGGGCGCAGGATGTCGGCGGCGTCACGGACGTCCGCCGTCGTGATCATGCGGATGGCCTCTTCGACGGTGACCTTGCGGGCGGCGAGGTCGGCGAGCTGCTGCTCGTAGCCGTCGCCGCTGCTGATCGCCTTCTGGAAGATCGACGGGTTGGTGGTGACGCCCACGACGTGCTGCTGGTCGATCAGTTCGGCGAGGTTGCCGGACGTGATCCGCTTGCGCGACAGGTCGTCCAGCCAGATCGCGACGCCCTCCTCGGAGAGGCGCTTGAGTGCGTCTGTCATGGAAATTACATCTCCTACGTGTCGTATGTGAGCGTCAGCGCTGGGCGTCGGCCAGGGATTCGCGCGCCTTCGCGGCCACGTTCTCGGCAGTGAAGCCGTACTCCTGGAAGAGGACCTTGCCGTCGGCGGAAGCACCGAAGTGCTCCAGGGAAACGATGCGGCCGGCGTCCCCGACGTACTTGTGCCAGGTCAGTCCGATGCCCGCCTCGACCGAGACGCGGGCCTTGACGGACGGGGGCAGCACGCTGTCCCGGTACGCCTGGTCCTGCTCCTCGAACCACTCCACGGACGGCATGGACACGACTCGCGTCGGCACCCCGTCGGCTTCCAGCTGCTCGCGCGCCTCGACGGCGATGTGCACCTCGGAGCCGGTCGCGATGAGGATGACCTCCGGGGCGCCGCCCGTGGCGTCGAACAGGGTGTAACCGCCGCGCGCCGTGTCCTCGTTGGACTCGTACGTCGGCACGCCCTGGCGGGTGAGGGCCAGACCGTGCGGGGCGCCCTTGCCGAAGACCTTGGTGTGGCGCTTGAGGATCTCGCGCCAGGCGATCGCGGTCTCGTTGGCGTCGGCCGGACGGACGACGTTCAGGCCCGGGATGGCGCGCAGCGCGGCGACGTGCTCGACCGGCTGGTGGGTGGGGCCGTCCTCGCCGAGACCGATGGAGTCGTGGGTCCACACGTAGGTCACCGGCAGGTGCATCAGCGCGGACAGCCGGACGGCGTTGCGCATGTAGTCGGAGAACACCAGGAAGGTGCCGCCGTAGATACGGGTGTTGCCGTGCAGCGCGATGCCGTTCATCTCCGCGGCCATGGAGTGCTCGCGGATGCCGAAGTGGATCGTGCGGCCGTACGGGTCCGCCTCCGGCAGCGGGTTGTCCGCGGGGAGGAAGGACGACGTCTTGTCGATGGTGGTGTTGTTCGACCCGGCGAGGTCGGCGGAGCCGCCCCACAGCTCGGGGATGATCGCGCCGAGCGCCTGGAGCACCTTGCCGGACGCGGCGCGGGTGGCGACGCCCTTGCCGGGCTCGAAGACCGGGAGCTTCTCCTCCCAGCCGGCCGGCAGTTCGCCCGCGGCGATGCGGTCGAACTCGGCGGCCCGCGCCGGGTTGTCGTCGCGCCAGAGCTGGAAGGACTTCTCCCAGTCCGCCTTCGCCTGGGCGCCGCGGTCGAGCGCCCCGCGGGTGTGGGCGATGACCTCGTCGGCGACCTCGAAGGACTGCTCGGGGTCGAAGCCGAGGACGCGCTTGGTGGCCGCGACCTCGTCGTCGCCGAGCGCCGAGCCGTGCGCGGCCTCGGTGTTCTGCGCGTTCGGGGCGGGCCAGGCGATGATCGAGCGCATCGCGATGAAGGACGGCTTGTCCGTCACCTGCTTCGCGGCCTCGATCGCGTTGTAGAGGGCGTGCGGGTCCAGGTCGCCGTCAGGCTTCGGGGCGACGCGCTGCACATGCCAGCCGTACGCCTCGTACCGCTTGACGGTGTCCTCGGAGACGGCCGTCTCGGTGTCGCCCTCGATCGAGATGTGGTTGTCGTCCCACAGCAGGACCAGGTTGCCGAGCTTCTGGTGGCCGGCCATCGAGGACGCCTCGGCGGAGATGCCCTCCTGCAGACAGCCGTCACCCGCGATCACGAACACGAAGTGATCGAAGGGCGACTCGCCCTGCGGGGCCTCGGGGTCGAACAGCCCACGCTCGTAGCGGGCGGCCATCGCCATGCCGACGGCGTTGGCGACGCCCTGGCCGAGCGGGCCGGTCGTCGTCTCGACGCCCGTGGTGTGGCCGTACTCCGGGTGACCCGGGGTCTTCGAACCCCAGGTGCGGAACGACTTCAGGTCGTCCAGCTCCAGGCCGAAGCCGGCCAGGTACAGCTGGGTGTAGAGGGTCAGCGACGAGTGGCCCGCGGACAGCACGAAGCGGTCGCGGCCGACCCAGTCGGCGTCCGCCGGGTCGTGCCGCATCACCTTCTGGAAGAGGGTGTACGCGGCAGGCGCCAGGCTCATCGCCGTACCGGGATGGCCGTTGCCGACCTTCTGTACGGCATCGGCGGCCAGGACGCGGGCGGTGTCCACGGCCCGCTGATCCAACTCGGTCCACTCGAGGTCTGTGGTGGTCGGCTTGGTGCTCACCCTGGGTCAGGGCTCCTCTCCACATGTCACGCATGTCGAAATGTCACGCATGTCGAATGCCGGTGCACGCGGCGCCCACCGGCCGTTGTCGAGCCTACCCCCGTCAGAACGTGCAATTTTTCGAGTCATTCCAGACTGCCGGGAGTCTTGGTGATCCGCCTCCCGACCGGTGTGTTTCCTGTTCGGCAAGTGAATACGGAGGCGCTCGTACGAGTGCTCAACAGAGTGCCGAACAGCTCTTCCGGGGCTGCCGCCCAACACGACCCCACCCCCGCGAATGTCGGGGTATGGGCAACGTCTACAGTGGCGTGGTACGCGCGAGCCTTTACGGGGAGTTCACACCCGCGGGCTTGCTGGGAGTCTCTGTCAGGGGTGTGCGTGACGGCCGTTGAATCCCGTCCAGTGGGGATTACCGGGACGAGCCAGAGCCCGACCCGGCGGCCGTTCGGGGCCCGGGTGAAGGCATTCGTGGCGCTGACCAAGCCGCGGATCATCGAGCTGCTGCTGATCACCACCGTCCCGGTGATGTTCCTGGCGCAGCGAGGCGTTCCGGACCTCGGCCTGGTGGTGCTGACCTGCATCGGCGGGTACCTCTCCGCGGGCGGCGCCAACGCGCTCAACATGTACATCGACCGGGACATCGACGCGCTGATGGACCGCACCTCGCAGCGGCCGCTGGTCACCGGGATGGTCAGCCCGCGTGAATGTCTCGCCTTCGGCATCACCCTTGCGGTGGTATCGACACTGTTGTTCGGGCTCGCCGTCAACTGGCTGTCGGCGTGGCTCTCCCTCGGGGCGCTCCTCTTCTACGTCGTCGTCTACACGATGATCCTCAAGCGGCGTACCTCGCAGAACATCGTGTGGGGCGGCATCGCCGGCTGCATGCCGGTGCTGATCGGCTGGTCCGCGGTGACCGACTCGCTCTCCTGGGCGCCGGTCATCCTCTTCCTCGTCATCTTCTTCTGGACGCCGCCGCACTACTGGCCGCTGTCCATGAAGGTCCGGGACGACTACGCGCGCGTGGGCGTGCCGATGCTGCCGGTCGTCGCCTCCAACAAGGTCGTCGCCAAGCAGATCGTCCTCTACAGCTGGGTGATGGTCGTCGTCTCGCTGCTGCTGACCCCGCTCGGCTACACCGGCTGGTTCTACACCTCGGTCGCGCTGCTGGCCGGCGGCTGGTGGCTGTGGGAGGCGCATGCGCTCCAGCACCGCGCGAAGGCCGAGACCACGGGCGGGAAGCTGAAGGAGATGCGGCTGTTCCACTGGTCCATCACCTATGTGTCGCTGCTCTTCGTGGCGATCGCGGTGGACCCCTTCCTGCGCTGACGACATCCCGAACGGTCCGTGCGACGGCCGGGGTGCGTGGTCAAGGCCACGCGCCCCGGCCGTCGCCGTTCGATCTACCCGTCGGTAGCATTTTGCCCATGGCAGACAGCAAGCAGGACGTGAAGGCCGAGCGCACCGCGGCGCGGCTCGCCAAGCAGATCAGCGCCTTCTCCAAGGAGCACGGCGGGGCCGAGGGCCAGGTCGCGTACATCGGCGATCGCGGCGCCCGCATCGTCCTCGTCGGCGAGGACGGCGGCTGGGGCGACCTGGTGGCCCCCTCGGTCGCGGTCGCCGAGAAGGCCGTCGAGAAGGCCGGGATCACGGTCCACGAGTCCTTCGACGGCGAGTTCGCGGCGAAGGTGACCACGGGCCGCTACGAGTGGACCCGGATGGCGGGCATCCAGGTCGGCGGACCGAAGAACCGCTGAGCAGCAACAAACGGCCGCGCAGCAACACCTGACACCCCGGTCACCCGTTAGGCCCCGTGGAAACGACGTGGTCCATCTCCCGGGGAGTCCGGATGATCGAAACGCCGTCCTTGGTGGACCAGTACTGCCACGGCGTCCTGAGAACGGAGCTGGGTCTCGGCACGTTCGAGACCCAGCTGGCCCGCACCGAGGGCCCGCCCGCCCCGGGCACGACGCTCTTCGACACCCAGACGGGGTTCGCGGTACGCCGTTGGTGTCCGCCGCTGCTCGGCCTGGAACCGCACGCGTCGCCCGCCCGCTATCTCGCCCGGCGTCGTGAACTCGGCGTACTGGAATCGGGCCGCCGGCTGCTGCGCGGCAGCGGCATCACGATGTACCTGGTCGACACCGGCCTGCCCGGCGACCTCACCGGACCGGACGAGCTGGCCTCGGCGGGCGCCGCCGAGGCGCGCGAGATCGTGCGGCTGGAACTCCTCGCCGAACAGGTCGCCGACACCTCCGGCACCGTCGAGTCCTTCCTCGCCAACCTCGCCGAGGCGGTCCACGCGGCCGCCGCGAACGCCGTGGCCTTCACCTCCGTCGCGGGAGTCCGGCACGGCCTCGCCCTCGCGCCCGAGCCGCCCGGCCCCGGGGAGGTGCGCGGCGCGGCGGGCCGCTGGCTGGCCGCCCGCCGGGTCGGCGGCGAGCTGAGCGACCCGGTGCTGCTGCGGCACCTGCTGTGGAGCGCCGTCGCCTCGGGCCTGCCGCTGCAACTGCACGCGGGACTCGGGGCGCCGGGGGCGCGCATCGACCGCACCGACCCCGTGCTGCTCACCGACTTCGTCCGCGCCACGGCCGGCCTCGGCACCGACCTCGTCCTGCTGCACGGCTACCCGTACCACCGGCACGCCGCGCATCTCGCCGGGGTCTTCCCGCATGTGTACGCCGACTCCGGCGCGGCCCTCGTACGGACCGGCGCCCGCGCCGCGACGATCCTCGCGGAGATCCTGGAACTCGCCCCCTTCGGCAAGATCCTATTCTCCAGCGGGGCCCAGGGGCTGCCCGAGCTGCACGTGGTTGCCGCGCGGCTGTTCCGGGAGGCGCTGGCCCGGGTGCTGGGCGGCTGGGTCGCGGAGGGCGCGTGGTCACTGACGGACGCCCAACGGGTCGCGACCCTGATCGCAGCGGGCAACGCCCGCAGGGTCTACGGCCTGGCCTAGGCAGGTCGGCAGCGCCCCGAAGGGGCGCGAGGAACTGCGCGACCAGCCCCGACGGCGCCGCGGCGAAACGACGGCACATCGCGGCACTCCCAGCGGAGCGCCTACGTGTGGGTGCCCACCGTGGCCTCGGTCGCCGGCCCCGGGAGGTCGATCGTCGGCAGGGGCCGTTCGCGCAGGGCCAGCAGGACGCGCAGGACCGCGATCCACACCAGGCAGGAGCCGAACATGTGTGCGCCGACCAGGACCTCCGGGAGGTCCGTGAAGTACTGGACGTAACCGACGGCGCCCTGCGCGAGCAGGACCAGGAACAGCTCGCGGGTGCGGTCCAGGGGGCCCTTGGGGGCGTCGACCGCCTTCAGGACGAACCACAGCGCGAAGGTCAGCGTCACCACGATCCAGGCCAGCACGGCGTGCAGCTTGGCCACCGTCTCCCAGTCCAGCGGCATCCGCTCGACCTCGCTGGAGTCCCCGGCGTGCGGACCGGAGCCGGTCACCACCGTGCCGACGGCGATCAGCAGCGCCGAGGCGACGACCAGGAACCACACCAGCTGCCGCACGGACGCGCCGACCAACGGCTTGGGCGCCGTGTCGCCCTCCCGGGTGCGCTGCCACATCAGCGTGGCGACGGCGGTGAGCGCCGAGGCGAGCAGGAAGTGCGCCGCGACCGTGTACGGGTTGAGGCCGACGAGCACCACGATCCCGCCGAGGACCGCGTTGCTCATCACCAGCCAGAACTGCGCCCACCCCAGCCGGGTCAGGCTCCGGCGGTACGGCTTCTCCGAGCGCGCGGCGATGATCGCCCAGCCGACGGCGGCGCACAGCACGTACGTCAGCATCCGGTTGCCGAACTCGATGGCGCCGTGGACGCCCATCGCGCTGGTCGCGGTGAGCGAGTCGTCGGTGCACTTCGGCCAGGTCGGGCAGCCCAGGCCGGAGCCCGTCAGCCGGACCGCGCCGCCGGTGACCACGATGACCACCGACATCACGAGCGCGAAGAGGGCCGCTCGCTGAACCGTCCGGGGGGTGGGGGTCCAGCGTGCGGCGATGAAGGCGAGGGGGTTGCGCACGGCGGCTACGGCGTCGGCACGGGTCACTGTTGGCACGCGCCCCATCGTAGGCGTCCGCTTGTGCACGCTTTCACGAGGGTCCCCCGTGTCTGCTCCCGGCTACTCCCAGCGGAAGAACCTCCCGGCCGCCGCGAGGGCGACGACCGCCCAGCCGGCCAGGATCCCCAGATCGCCCCAGGGCAGGCCCGCGCCGTGCTGGAGGACGTCCCGCAGGCCGTCGGAGAGGGCGGTGATCGGGAGCAGACCGAGCGCGTCCTGCGCGGCGGGCGGGAACTTGTCGAGCGGGACGATCACCCCGCCGCCCACGAGGAGCAGCAGGAAGACCAGGTTGGCCGCGGCCAGCGTCGCCTCGGCCTTCAGCGTGCCCGCCATCAGCAGACCGAGGCCGGAGAAGGCGGCCGTGCCCAGGACGAGCAGGAGCAGCACGGCCATCGGGTTGCCGTGCGGGTCCCAGCCCAGCGCGAAGGCGATCGCGGTCAGCAGGATCACCTGGAGGATCTCCGTGACCAGCACCGACAGCGTCTTCGCCGTCATCAGGCCCCAGCGGGGCAGCGGCGACACGGCGAGCCGCTTGAGCACCCCGTAGCGGCGTTCGAAGCCGGTCGCGATGGCCTGCCCGGTGAACGCCGTCGACATCACGGCGAGCGCGAGGATGCCGGGGGCGAGGAAGTCCACCGCCTCGCCCGCACCGGTGTCGACGATGTCCACGCCGGCGAACAGGGCCAGCAGCAGCGCCGGGATCACGACGGTGAGCAGCAGCTGCTCGCCGTTGCGCAGGAGCATCTTCGTCTCCAGCGCCGCCTGCGCCGCGATCATGCGGGGGAGGGGGGCCGCACCGGGCCGGGGGGTGTAGGTGCCGGTGGCGGTCACGAGCGCAGCTCCTTGCCGGTCAGTTCGAGGAAGACGTCCTCCAGGGTGTGCCGTTCCACCGAGAGGCGGTCGGGCATCACGCCGTGCTGCGCGCACCACGACGTCACCGTCGCCAGCAGCTGCGGGTCGATCTTGCCGTGGACCCGGTAGGAGCCCGGGGTCAGCTCGGCGGCCTTGGAGTCCGCGGGCAGGGCCTTGAGCAGCGAGGCGACGTCGAGGCCGGGGCGGCCGGTGAAGCGCAGGGTGTTCTCGGCGCCGCCGCGGCACAGCTCCTCGGGGGAGCCCTGGGCTATGACCCGGCCCGCGTCGATGATCGCGACGTCGTCGGCGAGCTGTTCGGCCTCGTCCATGTGGTGGGTGGTGAGGATGACCGAGACGCCGTCCGTGCGCAGGTCCCGGACCAGCTCCCAGGTGGCGCGGCGGGCCTGCGGGTCGAGGCCGGCCGTCGGCTCGTCCAGGAACACCAGCTCCGGGCGGCCGACGACCGCCATGGCCAGCGCTAGGCGCTGCTGCTGGCCGCCGGAAAGACGGCGGTAGGCGGTGCGGCCGCAGGAGCCGAGGCCGAGACGCTCGATCAGCGCGTCCACGTCCAGCGGGCAGGCGTGCAGCTTCGCCACGTGCCGGAGCATCTCGTCGGCCCGCGCGCCCGAGTACACGCCCCCCGACTGGAGCATCACCCCGATGCGGGGGCGCAGGTCAAAGGCCTGCCGCACCGGGTCGAGGCCGAGGACGGACACCGTGCCGGAGTCCGGCTTGCGGTACCCCTCGCAGGTCTCGATCGTGGTCGTCTTGCCGGCGCCGTTGGGTCCGAGGACGGCGGTGACGCCCGGCCCGGCCGTCAGGTCGAGGCCGTTCACCGCGGTCTTCGTCCCGTACCGCTTCACCAGGGCCCGGACCTGGACGACAGGCTCACTTCGCATGGCTCAAGAGTCTAGGTTCGCGGACGGGGGCTCGGACCAGGGGGTACGAGAAGTGGCCACGGCGCGACGGCGGCTGCGCGGGCGTGTTCAGAACTCGTCCTCGCGGGACCGGTGCAGGGGCAGCCACCGCTGGGCGTAGGCCACGGAGTCCGCGACCGGGAACAGCCGTACGTCGGCCGCGCCGGCCTTTCCCCGGACGACGGCGCGGTCGCGTTCGAAGTCGTGGCCGAGTTCGTCGAAGCGGTCGGAGTCGATCGACACCTCGCTCACCGCCTCCCAGCCGCCGTCGGCTCCCGGCCGGCCCACCGTGACCACGGGGGCCGGGATCCGGTACTCGGCCAGGTGGAAGCTGGTGCAGGCGTCGTAGCCGGCGCCCAGGAGCAGTACGCGCGCCCCGAGCTTCTCCAGCCGGGCCAGCGGGCTGTGCTCGCCGAGCCGGCAGTCGGGGGAGTGCCCCTCCACTATCTCCGCGGCCCGCGCGCCGAGCGCCGCGAACGACGTCTGCGGGTGGCCGCTGCGCAGCGCGCCGGGCCAGGTGCGGACCGTCTCCGGGATCACGCCGACGCCGCGGGAGGGGGTGATGCGGGGGTCGTAGGCGGGCATGCTCGCCCGGATCCGCTCCCACCACTCCTCGGGGACCGGCGGATTGCTCCACAGCGCCGGGTCGGACAGGTCGCCGGACTGGGTGGGGACCACGAGTGTGCCGTTCGGACCAACCGTTTCGAGGAGTGCTCGCACGACCGCGACGGCGCCTCCGCAGACCCAGCCGAGTGAGCTGAGCGAGGAGTGCACGAGCAGGATCTCGCCGGGTTCGACACCCAGGGCGCGGAGCTCCGCCGTCAGGGTGTCCTGGGTGACAAGTGGGCCGGTGGGAGGTGGTGTGGGCATGGTCCGGCAGTGTCCTCGCGGAGGGCTTCGGGGGCCAGTGATTTAATCGGCCGTCGGTGCCCCGTCCGATCGATCAAAGATCGTTTGCGCAGGTCAGATTAGGTATGCCTAAGTGACGCAAGGCACCGCCCGGCGGTCCGGGCGCGGCTTGCCTGCCTCTGAGGAATTACGCAACAATGGCGTTGTGAAAAACGTCGGCGAGGCTCGGGAGACCCGCACGGGGACCCCCCAGGAGGAGCTCGCGACCGGAGAGCGCTCGACGCGCAACCGGGTCGCGCGGTCCATCCTGGACCACGGCCCGTCGACCGTGACCGAGCTGGCCGGACGACTGGGCCTCACCCCGGCCGCCGTCCGCCGCCATCTCGACGCGCTGGTGGCCGACGACGTCGTCGCGGCCCGCGAGCAGAAGGTGTACGGAGCGCGGACCCGAGGCCGCCCCGCCAAGGTCTTCGCGCTCACCGACTGTGGCCGCGACGCCTTCGACCAGTCCTACGACCAGCTCGCCGCCGACGCCCTGCGCTGGATCCAGGAGCGCCTGGGCGGAGAGGAGGCGGTCGTCGCCTTCGCCCGCGCACGGATCGCCGAACAGGCCGCCGAGTACCGCAAGGCGATCGAGGCAGCCGCCCCCGAGGAGCGCACCGAAGCCCTGGCCAAGGCCCTGAGCGCGGACGGGTACGCTGCTACGGCGCGCAGCGCACCGGTCGGCGAGCAGCTGTGCCAGCACCACTGCCCCGTCGCCCATGTCGCGGAAAAGTTCCCGCAGCTCTGTGAGGCGGAGACCGAGATCTTCTCCCAGCTGCTCGGCACCCACGTCCAGCGGCTGGCGACCATCGCCCACGGCGACGGCGTCTGCACGACGTTCATCCCCAAAGTTTCCACCGCCACCCACCAAGCATCTGCAAGTACCGCCGGGAGGAACCCCGCATGACGCTCCCCATCGAGGAGACTGCCCACCCCGAGCTCGAGGGTCTGGGCAACTACGAATATGGCTGGGCCGACTCCGACGTGGCCGGTGCCTCTGCCAAGCGCGGCATCAACGAGGATGTCGTCAAGGACATCTCTTCGAAGAAGTCCGAGCCCGAGTGGATGACGAAGCTGCGCCTCAAGGGCCTGCGGCTCTTCGAGAAGAAGCCCATGCCCAACTGGGGCTCCGACCTCTCCGGCATCGACTTCGACAACATCAAGTACTTCGTGCGCTCCACGGAGAAGCAGGCGGAGTCCTGGGAGGACCTGCCCGAGGACATCAAGAACACGTACGACAAGCTCGGCATCCCGGAGGCGGAGAAGCAGCGCCTCGTCGCGGGCGTCGCGGCCCAGTACGAGTCCGAGGTCGTCTACCACCAGATCCGTGAGGACCTGGAGGAGCAGGGCGTCATCTTCCTGGACACCGACACCGCGCTGAAGGAGCACCCGGAGCTCTTCAAGGAGTACTTCGGCACCGTCATCCCGGTCGGCGACAACAAGTTCGCGTCGCTGAACACCGCGGTGTGGTCGGGCGGCTCCTTCATCTACGTGCCGAAGGGCGTGCACGTCGAGATCCCGCTCCAGGCCTACTTCCGTATCAACACGGAGAACATGGGCCAGTTCGAGCGGACCCTGATCATCGTCGACGAGGGCGCGTACGTGCACTACGTCGAGGGTTGTACGGCCCCGATCTACAAGTCCGACTCGCTGCACAGCGCGGTCGTCGAGATCATCGTCAAGAAGAACGCCCGCTGCCGTTACACGACCATCCAGAACTGGTCGAACAACGTCTACAACCTGGTCACCAAGCGCGCCGTGGCGTACGAGGGCGCGACCATGGAGTGGATCGACGGCAACATCGGCTCCAAGGTGACGATGAAGTACCCGGCCGTCTACCTGATGGGCGAGCACGCCAAGGGCGAGACCCTCTCCATCGCCTTCGCGGGCGAGGGCCAGCACCAGGACGCCGGCTCCAAGATGGTCCACATGGCGCCGAACACGTCGTCGAACATCGTCTCGAAGTCCGTGGCGCGCGGTGGCGGTCGTACGTCCTACCGCGGTCTCGTCGAGATCGGCGAGGGCGCCCACGGCTCCAAGTCGAACGTGCTGTGCGACGCGCTGCTCGTCGACACCATCTCCCGCTCCGACACCTACCCCTACGTGGACGTCCGTGAGGACGACGTGTCCATGGGCCACGAGGCGACCGTCTCCAAGGTCTCCGAGGACCAGCTCTTCTACCTGATGAGCCGTGGTCTGAGCGAGTTCGAGGCGATGGCGATGATCGTGCGCGGCTTCGTCGAGCCCATCGCCAAGGAGCTGCCGATGGAGTACGCCCTCGAGCTCAACCGGCTGATCGAGCTGCAGATGGAAGGCGCGGTCGGCTGACCCCGCCCATCGGCCAGCACACTTCTTGACTTCAGAAAGCGAGCACTACGACAGCCATGGCTGAGGCTCAGAACTCCACGGTGGGGTCCTCCACCACCGCCGGATCGATCGCGGTGGCCGCCGAGTCGACCGTCGCCACGCGCATGAGCGCGCCCCCCTCCTTCGACGTGGCGGACTTCCCGGTCCCGCACGGCCGTGAGGAGGAGTGGCGGTTCACCCCGCTGGAGCGGCTGCGCGGACTGCACGACGGCACCGCCGTCGCGGCCGGCGAGGGCGTCAAGGTCGCCGTCGATGCCCCCGAGGGCGTCGTCGTCGAGCTCGTGGACCGTACCGACCCGCGCCTCGGCAAGGCCGGCGCCCCGGTGGACCGCGTCGCCGCCCAGGCGTACTCCGCGTTCGAGAAGGCCGGGGTGATCACCGTCCCCAAGGAGACCGTGCTCACCGAGCCGATCCGCATCGCCGTGCACGGCGAGGGCGGGGTCTCCTACGGCCACCAGGTCATCGAGCTGGGCGCTTTCGCCGAGGCCGTCGTCGTCATCGACCACACCGGTGACGCCGTGCTCGCCGCCAACGTCGACTTCCTGCTGGGCGACGGCGCCAAGCTGACCGTCGTCTCGGTCCAGGACTGGGACGACAAGGCCGTGCACGTGGCCCAGCACAACGCGCTGATCGGCCGCGACGCCACCTTCAAGTCGTTCGTGGTCACCTTCGGCGGCGACGTCGTCCGCCTGCACCCGCGCGTCGCCTACGCCGGCACCGGTGGCGAGGCCGAGCTCTTCGGCCTGTACTTCACCGACGCCGGTCAGCACCAGGAGCACCGCCTCCTGGTCGACCACAACACCCCGCACTGCAAGTCCAACGTCATGTACAAGGGCGCGCTCCAGGGCGAGGGCGCCCACGCGGTGTGGATCGGCGACGTGCTCATCGAGGCCAAGGCCGAGGGCACCGACACCTACGAGATGAACCGCAACCTGGTGCTGACCGACGGCGCCCGCGTCGACTCCGTGCCGAACCTGGAGATCGAGACCGGCGAGATCGTCGGCGCCGGGCACGCGAGCGCCACCGGCCGCTTCGACGACGAGCAGCTCTTCTACCTGATGGCCCGCGGCATCCCGGCCGACGACGCCCGTCGCCTGGTGGTCCGCGGCTTCTTCGCCGAGCTGGTCCAGCAGATCGGCGTCGACGACATCGAGGAGCGCCTGCTCGCCAAGATCGAGACCGAGCTGGAGGCCACCGTCTGATGGCCGACGACCGTGCTCGATTCCTTCGGGCCTGTGGACTGAGCGAACTGACGGAGGACACCCCCAAACGGGTGGAACTCGACGGCACGCCGGTCTCCGTCGTCCGTACCGAGGGTGAGGTGTTCGCCATTCACGACATCTGCTCCCACGCGAACGTCTCGCTCTCCGAGGGCGAGGTCGAGGACTGCCAGATCGAGTGCTGGCTGCACGGCTCCAGCTTCGACCTGCGCACCGGCAAGCCGTCCGGCCTTCCCGCGACGCGCCCCGTACCCGTTTACCCCGTAAAGATCGAAGGGGACGACGTGCTCGTCTCCCTCACCCAGGAGTCCTGAGGCACCCATGGCAACGCTTGAAATCCGAGACCTGCACGTCACCGTCGAGGCCGACAACGCCACGAAGGAGATCCTCAAGGGTGTCGACCTGACCGTGAAGCAGGGCGAGACGCACGCCATCATGGGCCCCAACGGCTCCGGCAAGTCGACCCTCGCCTACTCGCTCGCGGGTCACCCGAAGTACACGATCACCGGCGGCACCGTGCTGCTCGACGGCGAGGACGTCCTGGAGATGTCCGTCGACGAGCGCGCCCGCGCGGGCCTGTTCCTGGCGATGCAGTACCCGGTCGAGGTTCCCGGTGTCTCCGTGTCGAACTTCCTGCGCACCTCCGCCACCGCCATCCGCGGCGAGGCCCCCAAGCTCCGCCTGTGGGTGAAGGAGGTCAAGGAGGCCATGCAGCGCCTCAACATGGACCCCGCCTTCGCCGAGCGCAACGTCAACGAGGGCTTCTCCGGCGGTGAGAAGAAGCGCCACGAGATCCTCCAGCTGGAGCTGCTCCGGCCGAAGGTCGCGATCCTCGACGAGACGGACTCCGGTCTGGACGTCGACGCCCTTCGCATCGTCTCCGAGGGCGTCAACCGCGTCCGCGAGACCGGCGAGGTCGGCACCCTGCTGATCACGCACTACACGCGCATCCTGCGCTACATCAAGCCCGATTACGTCCACGTCTTCTCCGGCGGCCGCATCGTCGAGTCCGGCGGCGCCGAGCTCGCGGACAAGCTGGAGAACGAGGGCTACGAGGCTTACACGAAGGGTGGCGCATCCGAGTGACACAGCTGCCGGGCCTCCTCGACACAGAGGCGATCCGCAAGGACTTCCCCATCCTGGACCGCCAGGTCCACGACGGCGCGAAGCTCGTGTACCTGGACAACGCGGCGACCTCGCAGAAGCCGCGCCAGGTGCTGGACGCCCTGAACGAGTACTACGAGCGCTACAACGCCAACGTCCACCGCGGTGTGCATGTGCTCGCCGAGGAGGCCACGGCACTGTACGAGGGCGCGCGGGACAAGGTCGCCGCGTTCATCAACGCGCCCAGCCGCGACGAGGTGATCTTCACCAAGAACGCCTCCGAATCGCTCAACCTCGTGGCGAACATGCTCGGCTGGGCCGACGAGCCCTACCGGGTCGACCACGAGACCGAGATCGTCATCACGGAGATGGAGCACCACTCCAACATCGTCCCGTGGCAGCTGCTGTCGCAGCGCACGGGCGCGAAGCTGAAGTGGTTCGGCCTCACCGACGACGGCCGGCTCGACCTGTCGAACATCGACGAGATCATCACCGAGAAGACGAAGATCGTCTCCTTCGTGCTGGTGTCGAACATCCTCGGCACCGTGAACCCGGTCGAGGCGATAGTCCGCCGTGCGCAGGAGGTCGGCGCGCTGGTCTGCATCGACGCCTCGCAGGCCGCCCCGCACATGCCGATGGACGTGCAGGCCCTGCAGGCCGACTTCGTGGCCTTCACCGGCCACAAGATGTGCGGCCCGACCGGCATCGGCGTCCTCTGGGGCCGTCAGGAGCTGCTGGAGGACCTGCCGCCGTTCCTCGGCGGCGGCGAGATGATCGAGACCGTGTCGATGCACTCCTCGACGTACGCTCCCGCTCCCCACAAGTTCGAGGCGGGCACCCCGCCGATCGCGCAGGCGGTCGGACTGGGCGCGGCCATCGACTATCTGTCCGCGATCGGCATGGACAAGATCCTCGCGCACGAGCACGCGCTCACCGAGTACGCGGTGAAGCGGCTGGCCGAGGTCCCCGACCTGCGGATCATCGGCCCGACGACGGCCGAGGACCGGGGCGCGGCGATCTCCTTCACGCTCGGTGACATCCACCCGCACGATGTGGGCCAGGTGCTGGACGAGCAGGGCATCGCGGTCCGGGTGGGCCACCACTGCGCCCGGCCCGTATGCCTGCGCTACGGAATTCCCGCGACCACGCGAGCGTCGTTCTATCTGTACTCCACACCGGCCGAGATCGATGCTCTGGTCGACGGTCTGGAGCACGTACGGAACTTCTTCGGCTGAAGGGCGTGAGCTGAGACCGTGAAGCTGGACTCGATGTACCAGGAAGTCATCCTGGACCACTACAAGCACCCGCACGGGCGTGGTCTGCGTGATGGCGACGCCGAGGTGCACCATGTGAACCCGACCTGCGGCGACGAGATCACGCTGCGTGTGAAGTACGACGGCACGAAGATCGAAGACGTCAGTTACGAGGGGCAGGGCTGCTCGATCAGCCAGGCGAGCGCGTCCGTCCTGAACGACCTGCTCGTCGGCAAGGAGCTGGCCGAGGCGCAGAAGATCCAGGAGACCTTCCTGGAGCTGATGCAGTCCAAGGGCAGGATCGAGCCCGACGACGCGATGGAGGAGGTGCTGGAGGACGCGGTCGCGTTCGCCGGCGTCTCCAAGTACCCGGCCCGGGTCAAGTGCGCCCTCCTCAGCTGGATGGCATGGAAGGACGCGACGGCCCAGGCCCTGGGCGGAGCCGACGCCGAAAGGAACACGGCATGAGCGAGACCGTTGAGATGAAGCCGGCCTCGGAGGACGAACTCCGCGAGGCGCTGTACGACGTCGTCGACCCCGAACTGGGCATCGACGTCGTCAACCTCGGGCTGATCTACGGCATCCACATCGACGACGCGAACATCGCGACGATCGACATGACTCTGACCTCGGCGGCCTGTCCGCTGACCGACGTCATCGAGGACCAGGCGAAGTCCGCCACGGACGGCCTGGTCAACGAGCTGCGCATCAACTGGGTCTGGATGCCGCCGTGGGGCCCGGACAAGATCACGGACGACGGCCGCGAGCAGCTTCGCGCGCTCGGGTTCAACGTCTGAGCACCTGACACGCGGAGGGGCCCCCGGCGTAGGTACGCCGGGGGCCCCTCCACGTGCGGGTTCTCCGCGTGCGGGTCCGAGTCGGCTCAGCCGAGGGCGGCCACCACGCGGAACGAGAAGTCCGAACGGCCGCTCGTGTTGTAGCCGTACGGGTCCAGACGCAGCGCGAAGTTCTGGTGGCGCAGGAAGCGTCCGGGGTAGTTCACCGACTCCAGCATCACGGCGTCCGAGTACGAGGACGACGGCACGGAGCAGAAGGTGGCGTCCTTCTTGAACAGCGTGGAGCCGTCGTTGCGTTCGGCGCGCAGGACGAAGTTGCGGTGCCGCAGGTAGTCGCCGTCGGATGTCCTGAACGAGTAGCAGGAGCTGTCGGTCAGACCCGCGACGACGGTGAACGTGGAGTCCGCGCGGGATTCCGAGCCACGCGGCTCGTCGAGCTTCACCACGCCGTTGCTGACATGCCAGTAACGGTCGGGGTAGTTGACCGAGCGGACCGAGCGCCGGATGGAGGTCGGCGGCTTGGGGTCGGCCGGCTTATTCGTCGGTGACGCGGAGGGCGGGGTCGAGGCGCCCGGCGTCGAACTGCCCTGCGGGGTGGGCGAGGACGAGGCCGAGGACGAGGCCGAGGCCGATGTCTTCGGCGACGGGGACGCGGACGTGCTGCTCTGCGCCGATGTCGACGTCGACATCGGCGACGCGCTCGAGGTGGGCGTGGCGAAGGAGATCAGACCGCCCGCCGTCTCGTCGTCCGACAGGGTCTGTCCCTCCCGTGCAGCCGCCTTCTCTTCGTCGACAGGCTTGTCGTTCAAGGCGATTGCGGTCACGCACGCCACGATGGTGGCCACGGCGAGACCGCCGGCCAACCAGAGGCGTCGTGTTCCGGGGGCCCGGGAACTGTCCGGGGCCCAGCCGTTCTCCCAAGGCTGCTCCTGGGACGGCCGGGACTTGTCTATTGGCATGCGCTGTTCCTCCAGCGGCACTTCTTGCGGCTGCCGCGGCTGCGATGGCCCGGTGTGTGAACGGTGAAACAGTAGTGGAATCTGTGGCTCGCATTCATCCGTTTGAGGGAGCGCTTTCCATAACGCTTTCGAATCTGCGGCCAGTTGGGGCAAGGGTCGTATCGGGTTGTGTGCCGATGTGTACGGCGATGTCTCCAACGATGCGTACGCCCGTACGCATCGTTGTGTACACTCGTACGCATGGGATATCTGACACTCGCCGGCGCCATAGCCGCCGAGGTGGCCGCGACGACCGCCATGAAGTACAGCGAGGGCTTCAGCCGGCTCTGGCCCTCGCTGCTGACGGCCGTCGGCTATGTCGTCTCCTTCCTTCTGCTCGCCCAGACGCTGAAGAGCGTCGGGATCGGCACCGCGTACGCCATCTGGGCAGGGGTCGGCACCGCGGCCATCGCCGTCCTGGGGCTGACCCTGTTCGGCGAGTCCCTCACGCTCACCAAGGTCGCGGGGGTCCTGCTGATCATCGGCGGAGTGGTGGTACTGAACCTCGGGGGCGCGCACTGATGGCCCGCCGCTACGACCCCGAGCGGCGGCAGCGGATCATCGACGCGGCGATCCGCGTCGTCGGCGAGAAGGGCCTGAGCGGGCTCAGCCATCGCTCGGTCGCCGCCGAGGCCGACGTCCCGCTCGGCTCCACCACCTACCACTTCGCCACCCTCGACGAACTGATGATCGCCGCCCTGCGCCAGGCCAACGAGGGCTTCGCCAAGGTGGTCGCGGCGCGCGGCGGGCTGACGGACACCCGCGTCGACCTGCCCACCGAACTCGCCGGACTGCTCGGCGAATGGCTGGCCGGCGACCGCACCGGCGTCGAGCTGGAGTACGAGCTCTACCTGGCCGCCCTGCGCCGCCCCGCGCTGCGCCCCGTCGCCGCCGAATGGGCCGACGACCTCATCGCGCTCCTCGTCCGCCGCACGGACCCGGTCACCGCCCGCGCGCTGCTCGCGCTGATGGACGGCATCTGCCTCGAGGTGCTGCTGACGGACGTGCCCTACGACGAGGGGTACGCGCGAGCGGTGTTGGCGCGGCTCGTTCCGTAGGGACGCGGCTCGTTCCGTAGGGACGCTGGGGAACTCACGAGGTGGGAGGGGTGGTCCGGCCCGGTTGCTGAGACACCGCTGTGCGGGTTGGCCTCTGCGGCCCCCGGCCGGTTAGGTTGCCCTCATGACCGATATGACTGCTCCTCGCACCACCGGCGCCGTGGCCGCCGGCCTCGCCACGATCGCCGCCGACGGCACGGTTCTCGACACCTGGTTCCCCGCGCCCGCGCTCGTCGCCGAGCCCGGCCCGTCCGGCACCGAGCGGCTGTCCGCGGACAAAGCGGTGGAGCTGCTCGGCGAGGGCGCGGCGAAGGCGACCGGTGCGGACGCCCGCCGGGGCGTCGAGGTCGTCGCGGTCCGCACGGTCATCGCCTCCCTCGACGACAAGCCGCTCGACGCGCACGACGTCTACCTGCGGCTGCACCTGCTCTCCCACCGGCTAGTGAAGCCGCACGGGCAGAGCCTGGACGGCATGTTCGGCCACCTCGCCAACGTGGCCTGGACCTCGCTCGGCCCGGTCGCCGTCGACGACATCGAGAAGGTCCGGCTGAACGCCCGCGCCGAGGGCCTGCACCTCCAGGTCACCTCCATCGACAAGTTCCCCCGGATGACGGACTACGTTGCCCCCAAGGGGGTCCGGATCGCCGACGCCGACCGGGTCCGGCTCGGCGCGCACCTCGCCGAGGGCACCACGGTCATGCACGAGGGCTTCGTCAACTTCAACGCCGGCACGCTCGGCACGTCGATGGTCGAGGGCCGGATCTCCGCGGGCGTCATCGTCGGCGACGGCTCGGACATCGGCGGCGGCGCCTCCACGATGGGCACGCTGTCCGGCGGCGGCAACGTGATCATCTCCATCGGCGAGCGCTGCCTCATCGGCGCCGAGGCGGGCGTCGGCATCGCGCTCGGCGACGAGTGCGTCGTCGAGGCCGGCCTCTACGTCACCGCGGGCACCCGGGTCACCATGCCCGACGGCCAGATCGTCAAGGCCCGCGAGCTGTCGGGCGCATCCAACATCCTCTTCCGCCGCAACTCGGTCACCGGCGCGGTCGAGGCCCGCCCGAACAACGCGGTGTGGGGCGGCCTGAACGAGATCCTGCACAGCCACAACTGATCGACCCCCGTATGCCGAAGCGCCCTCTCGCCCGCCGGCGGAAGGGCGCTTCGGCATGCCGCCCCCGGGGGCCGGTTCAGGTGGGCAGGCCCGTCGCGAACTCCGTCAGGGCGGTGAAGTCCTCGTCGCGGAGGCCGAGTCGGGGGTTCACGTGGTGCAGGAGGGCAGGTGCCGGGTGGTGGGCGGTGACGTAGGCCGTGTCGGCGGGGGACTGTTCGTCGTCCACCCAGGCGAAGGGGCGGCCCGCCGCGTGGGCGACGATCGTCTGCGTCTTCCAGTGGACGCCGTCGGGCCGGTGGGCGAACAGCACCTTGCCGAAGTCGACGTACGGCAGCTCGGGCAGGCCGATCACCGGGGCGATCCAGCGGTTGGCCTCGGCCATCCAGGTCGTGGCCCAGCACAGGTCGTAGGGGAGGCCGAGGAGAGCCGCGCCGTGCCCGGGGTTCAGCCACACCCGCAGCGGCCGCGCCCGGCCCACGGACGCCCTGATCGTCGTATAGCCAGCGGGCCGCTTGGTGGGCTTGGCGGCGTACGGGTTCAGGGGGCCGTCGACGTCGAGATAGAGCAGGGGCCGACTCATACGGCCACCGTACGGAAGCCGGGCCGTCGGCCGCCGGAAATTTTTCGGTCGCCGCCGCGCAGCGCAGGCATAGCGGGAGCGGGGCGCGCGCGTCACAAGGGACACAGGGGCCGGACAGCGGGTCCGCTCCCGGGGGAAGAGTGAAGGTGACGATGGATGCCGAAGCCCTGGAGAGCTTCCGAGATTTCGTGGAGAGCAGGTCGTCGGCGCTGCTGAGAACCGCCGTCCTGCTCAGCGGCGGCGACCGGCACGCCGGCGAGGACCTGCTCCAGAACGCCCTGGCCAAGGCGGCCGGCCGCTGGCACCGCATCGACGAACCCGAGGCCTATGTACGCCAGGTCCTCTACCGGCAGCAGATCAGCCGCTGGCGTCTGAAGTGGCCCCGGCGCGAGGTCAGCGTCGCCGAGCCGCCGGACGGCGGAGCCGGCCCGGACGCCTCCTCGGCCGCCGAACTGCGCGTGGTGATGCGTTCGGCCCTGTCCCGGCTGACCGCGCGCCAGCGCACCGTGCTCGTCCTGCGCTACTTCGAGGATCTGCCGGAGGCCGAGGTGGCCGCGATCCTCGGCTGCTCCGTGGGCACCGTGCGGTCCACGACCCACCGCTCACTCGCCCGGCTGCGCTCCCTCGCGCCGGAACTGGCCGCTCTCGGCCCCGCGGCGGCCGAGCAGGCGCCGTCCCCCGATTTCTCGCCCGTGGAGGTGCGCCCGTGAACGTCGACGAACTCGTCCGCGACTCCCTGCGCGAGCAGGCCGACGAACAGCAGCCCGCCGGGCTCGGCCTCGCCGACCGGGTGCTCGGCCTGCGCCGGCGCCGCCGCAACCGGCGGTTCGCGACCGTGGCGGCCGCGGCCGTCGCCGTGGTGGTCGTCGCCGTGGCGGTGCCCACGATGGAGAGCGCCGCAGGCCCGACCGCCGTCAGCCCCGCCGACGTCCCGGAACCCACCGGGATCAGCGCCCACCCGGACCAGTCGCCGCCGCGCGATCTGATCGCCGCCGGGCGGACGGCGCTGGCCGCCTACTTCTCGACGACCCTCGTCCCGCAGACGGCGGAGCGGTCGGTCACCACGCGCACCTACTGGCTGCTGAACCCGACGACGCAGAAGTACGAGAAGACCACCAAGTGGTCGTGGGTGGCCGTCGCCCCCGGCCTGCGGACCGCCGCCGTGCTGGAGCAGAACCTGCCCGTCAGCCGGATCGGCCTGCTCGACCTGGCCAGCGGCGAGGTCAAGCGGTGGATCGACGTCGACCACGCCGTGGGCGGGCTGGCCTTCTCGCACGACGGCAGCGAGCTGGTGGCGACGACCTACGGCGAGAACCCGGACCGGCGGCTCAAGGCCCCCGTCAAGGGCAGCGTGGACGCCTACCTCGAGGAGTCGACCCGCACCGGCTTCTACCTCGTCGACGTCGCCTCCGGACGGCGCTCCTGGAGCGAGGTGCGGCTGCCCGACCCCAGCGACCCCGGAAGCTACGTCAACACCCGTCAGGACTTCGCCTTCAGCCGCGACGACCGCCTCGTCTGGTCCGGTTCGACCCAGGATCCCGGCTACCGGTACTACGACCGGAAGGGCGGCGAGGTCGCCCCGCCGGCCGCGGAGAAGTACGTGCAGTGGTACGTCGGCGCGGGCCTCTCGCCCGACGGCAAGCGACTCGCGGGTGACTTCGCGGGCGAGAAGTACCAGACGTCCTCCTGGATCCTGGACCCGAGGACCGGCAAGAAGCTCACCGAGACGCGCGGCCAGCAACTGCTCGCGTGGGCCGACGACTCCTCGCTCATCGCCTGGGACATCGGCGCGGACGGCGACGAGTATCACCAGCGGCTGGTGCTGGTCACCCCCGGCAGCGACAAGGTCGTCCCGCTCAGCGACTTCCGGTCGACCGAGGACCACACCCCCGGACGCTGGACGCCGGTCTTTGCGGACCGCTGACTGGCCCTCGCCCGGGACCCGGCCGACCCAGCCGTGAACGACGGCCGGGCCGGTCAGGCCACGAGACGTTCGTAGGCCGCGCGCAGCCCGTCGACCGTGTCCCGGTCGGCGGGCCGCAGCGGCGCGCGGACCGGGCCGGACGGCAGACCGAGGTCGTTCAGCAGCCCCTTGACGGTGACCGTGCCGGGCAGCCCCGAGGACATCACCAGCTCCACCAGCTCGGTGGCGCGTTGCTGGAGCCGGGCGGCCTCGGCGGTGTCTCCCGCGTCGAACGCGTCCAGGACGGCGCGGAGTCGAGCCGGAGCGATGTTCGCGACGGTGCTGACGTAGCCCGCCCCGCCCACCGCGTAGAGCGCGAGGTTGTGCTCGTCGCAGTCCGCGTAATAGGCCAGCCCGGTGCGGGCGAGCACCTTCTGGGCGCCGAGGAAGTCGTAGGAGCAGTCCTTGACCGCGACGATCCGCGGGTGCTCGGCGAGCCGGAGCACGGTCTCCGGCTCGATCCGGGTGCCGGTGCGGCCGGGGATGTCGTACAGCATCACCGGCAGCCCGGAGGCGTCCGCGACCTCCCGGAAGTGCGCCTCCAGGGCGTCCTGCGGGGGTCGGCTGTAGTACGGGCTGACCACGAGGACGCCGTCCGCGCCCGCCTTCTCGGCGGCCGCGGCGAGTTCGAGGGTGTGGCGGGTGTCGGCCGTGCCCACCCCGGTCACGATCGACGCCCGGTCGCCCACCGACTCCCTTACCGCCGCCACCAGTTCCGCCTTCTCGGCGTCCGAGGTGGTCGGCGACTCGCCCGTGGTCCCGGAGAGCACCAGTCCGTCGCAGCCGGCGGACACCAGCCGGTCGGCGAGCCGCTGCGCTCCGTCGAGGTCGAGCGCGCCGGAGCGGGTGAAGGGCGTGACCATCGCGCAGAGCGTGCGGCCGAAGGGGCTGTCCGTCGTCGTCATGGGAGTAGTCTCGACCGCCACCACAGTGAAGCTCTACTTAATTTTTCTACGGAGTATTGATAAGAGATCCTGTAGATTCTGTCCTCTCTGCCGAAAACTCCAGTGTCCTGGACAAAAAAAGTTTTCGGTGAGACGGTGGACGCATGCTGGACGTCACCGTGATCGAGGACCCCGAGGCCGCAGCCGTCTCCCTGGACCCCATACGGGCCAGGCTGCTCGCCGAGCTGGCGGCCGGGCCCGCGTCGGCCGCGATGCTGGCCGGCCAGGTCGGGCTGCCGCGGCAGAAGGTGAACTACCACCTCAAGGCGCTGGAGCGGCACGGCCTGGTCGAGCTCGCCGGCGAGCGCCGCAAGGGCAATGTCACCGAGCGGCTGATGCGGGCGACGGCCGCCTCGTACGTGATCTCGCCGCTGGCCCTCGCCGCGGTGCAGCCGGACCCGGACCGCTTCCGCGACCAGCTCTCCGCGCGCTGGCTGCTCGCGCTCGGCGCCCGCCTGGTGCGCGACGTCGGCTCGCTGATCACCGGCGCGGCCAAGGCCGACAAGCGGCTCGCGACCTATGCGCTCGACGGCGAGGTGCGCTTCGCCTCGGCAGCCGAACGGGCCGCCTTCGTCCAGGAGTTGACGGCGGGCGTCGCCGCGCTCGTGCGCAAGTACGACGCTCCGGACGCCGAGGGCGGCCGGCCCCACCGGATCGTCGTGGCCGTCCATCCCACCCTCAGGGCAACAGAGTTGGAATAGTCAGGAGTCACCATGTCCAAGGAATTCGAGATCGTCCGTGAGTTTGAGGTCGACGCCACGCCCGAGGAGGTGTGGGAGGCGATCACGAACGGCACCGGCGGCTATCTGTGGCCGATGGAGGCCCCCGAGCCCAAGGTGGGCGGCACGGCGGCCTTCGGCTCGACCGTCACCGCCTGGGACCCGCCGCACCACCTCACCGTCCGCAGCGAGGACGTCGGCTTCTCGGTGCAGAGCGTCAACCAGCTCGAACACGTCGTCGAGCCACGGGACGGCGGCCGCCGCGCCTGGGTGCGGTACGTGCACAGCGGGATCTTCGTCGACGACTGGGACAACCAGTACGACGGCGCGAGCAGGCACACCGACTTCTATCTGCACACCCTGCGCGAGTACCTCGTCCACTTCGCGCCCCGCCCGGTGACCTTCGCCCAGCTCGACGGCCCCGCGGGGTCCACCGCGCCCGACGCCTTCGCCGCCGTCGGACCGGCGCTCGGGATCGCGGACGACGCCCGGGTGGGCGACCGGGTGCGGGTGCGCGGGCCGGAAGGCTTCGACGCCGTGCTCGACTACCGCAACGCGTACTTCATCGGGCTGCGCACCGACACCGCGCTGATCCGCGTCTTCGGGCGCAACCACTGGGGCGCGCCGGTCGGCGTCAGCGTCCACGACTTCGCGCCGGACGCCGACGCCGAGGCGAACGAGGCCGCATGGCAGGGCTGGCTGAACACTGTGTTCAGCCGGCCCAGTTGAGCGCCTCGGCCGCAGCTTCAGCCGTAGCCGGGGCTCACGGCTCGAAGCGCAGGATCTGCGGGTCGTGGTCGCTGATCTGGTCGTGGAACTCCGAGTTGATGTGCACGCTGTCGTACGCGAAGTCGCAGCCGCGCCGGATCGACGGGCTCACCAGGATCTGGTCCAGGACCTGCTGGTTGCCCTGGTAGTCGTAGGTGTAACGCTCGCTCTTCGGCAGCGACTTGATCGCCGACCACAGCGCGCCGTCGCTCTCCAGGAGCTGGGCGGTGCCGGAGAACTCGAAGTCGTTGATGTCGCCGAGGGCTATGACGTCGGCGTTCTTCTGCACGGCGAGGATGTCCTTGACGAACGCGTTGACCAACGTCGCCTGCTGGTGGCGCTGGGTCTCCGAGCTGCGCGCGACCGGCTGGTACTGCGCGTGCAGCGCCTGGTCGCCGCCCTTGGAGTTGAAGTGGTTGGCGATCACGAAGACCGTGCGGCCCCGGAAGACGAACTCGCCCGCCAGCGGCTTGCGGCTGTTCGCCCAGGCCGTGTTCGCCGGGTCGATCCGCCCGGGGGAGGCGGTGAGCCGCGCCTTGCCGTGCACCTCGGCGACGCCGGCGGCGGTGGTCGCGTCGCCGCCCGCGCGGTCGGTGAAGGAGACCCGCTGCGGGTTGAACAGGAACACCTGGCGGATGTTCCCGCCCGGCTCGCCGCCGTCGGCGTTGTTCGTCGGGTCGATCGAGCGCCAGTCGTACCTCGGGCCGCCCGCGGCCACGATCGCGTCGATCAGCCTGCCGACCGTGACGCCGGCGGCGACCGTGCCGTCGTTCGTCGCGCCGTTGTCGTCCTGGATCTCCTCCAGGGACACGATGTCGGGCGACTTCAGGTTGTTCACGATCGCGGAGGCGTGCTCCTCGAACGTGGCGTCGGACGGGTCCAGGTTCTCGACGTTGTACGTCGCGACCGCCAGCTCGCCCTTCTTCTGCTTCTGCGTCGTCTCCCGCTCCAGACCGCCGCTCTTCAGCGCCCCGATCGTGTGGGCGACGAGCGTGTAGCCGCCGAACTGGTTGTAGTCGAGCGGGCCCGCGGTGACGCCGGTGAGGGTGTCGCCGACGTTCGCGACGGGGAAGTCCGCCGTCGCGCCGAGCGACTGGATCTGCAGCCGGCCGGTGTTCTGCGAGGTGTAGGAGCCGTACAGCGTGCCACCGCGGCGGGTGGTGTTCTCGCGCGGCTTCACCGTGACCCACAGCTCGGTGAACGGGTCGGTCGCGGTGACCACACGGGCGTCGGCGACCTGGACGTTCATGCCCTCCAGGGACTCGTAGTAGTCCAGGGCGTACTTCTTCGGCGCCAGGGTGAGGCCGTTGACCGAGTTGCCCGCGGCGGCGTCTCCGGCCGGGGTGTACGCGGCCGGCACCGACTTCGCGTTCACGACGGTCGCGGCCGGGACCGCGTTGCCGCTGGAGAGGACCGTCACCGTCGGCCTGGTGAGCTCGGTGATCGACTGGTTGCCGGTCGCGGCGCCGCCCGGCACGAACTCCGCGACCGTGCCGGTGACCGTGACGGAGTCGCCGACGGCGACCTTCGGGGCGGAGCCGGTGAAGACGAAGACGCCCTCACTGGTGGCCGGGTCGGCGTCCGGGGCCGGATCCTGGATCCAGAACCCCTTGGACGAGCCGTAGGTGCGCACGCCGGTGACGATTCCGGCCACACCCGTGACCGCCTGGCCGGCGTAGGGGGAGGTTCGGGTCGTGCCCTGGATGTCGTGAACGGCCACCGTGTCCGCGTGCGCGGGCGCGGTGAGGGCGACGGTGGAGGCCGCGGAACAGACGGCGGCGACGGTGAGCGCGGCGAGACGCGCGGACTTGTTGCTCGGCAACGGAATCCCTCCGGGGACGTACGTGAGCGCCGGGACGAGGGTGGAACCAGGTGGAACGAGGGCAGAACCGGGTGGAACGAGGGCGGAACCAGGTGGAACGAGGGTCGTGCGGGGACGGCGGAGCCGCGACCGGTGGGCGGGGTGCGACGCGCGTAGAAAATACCGCGAGCAGAAAATACGGTGAACAGCTGTCCAGTGGATTTCTACGCGCGTCAATCTCGTGCCTGGTCAGTCCAGTTGTCAAGGTTTCAGCCATGTACGCAGCCCGACGGGTAGATGAACCGGGCGGCATGGGTCCATATCCGTCTAGGCTGAGTGGCCCAGTGCCCCAGCGGGCCCAGTGCCCAGCGGGCCGGAGGCACCACGCGCCCTAGGAGAACCAGCCGATGTCAGACAGCTCCCCCCTGCCGCCGGTGCGGCTGCACCCCGAAGCGGAGCTGGCGCGCGACGCGCTGTCCACGCCGTTGCTCTCCCGAGCCGCCCTGCTCGCCCGCTGGGCCGGCCCCGACACCCGGGTCGACGCGGGCGGCGGCCTCGTCGAGGAACAGCTCACGGCCGCCGCGGAGGCGCTCGCGCTGACCGGCGAGGACGCCGCCGGCCACGCGAGCGAGGCCTGGCGGGTCGCCGTGGACGCGGGCCTGGTGGAGGTCGTCGACGAGGAGGCCGGCACCGTCACGGCCGGCGAGGAGCTGGCGCTGCTGACCGGCGGCACCCCGCACGACGTCCTCGCCGTCTGGCTCGGCGCCCTGGAGACCGTGCTCGCCGACGCGGCCGTCCCCGACCTGGACGAACTGATCGACGCGATGGACGAGGGCGGCCAGGTCGACTTCTCCCGGCTCGACTGGAACCCCGAGGCCGAGGCCGAGTTCCTCGACGGCGTGCTCGGCAACCTCTACCTGCTGACCGCCAACGAGGACGGCCCCGGCGACGGCCCCGTCCCGCTCCCCGCGCTCGCCGCCTCCATGATCATCCCCGGTGACATGGACGAGCCCACCAACGACGTCCTGGAACAGGTCTCGGACGCGATGATGCGCCTCGACGACCAGTTCCGGCTCCTGGAGCCCATCGGCCTCGTCGCCTACCAGCCCGTCGACGAGGCCCTGATGGCCGACCCCGACGACGGGGCCGCGGAGCCCGCCGCCCCGGTCGACGAGACCGACGTCTCCCGCTACGGCATGGTCCGGCTCACCCCGCTCGGCCTCTACGGGCTGCGGGCCCGGCTGCTGGAGGCCGGCTTCGACGCCCCGGCCGTCGGCGACCTCGCCGACAAGGGCGCCGACGCCCTCCTCGACGGCAGCGCCGGGTACGGCCCGCGCGCCGCGCTCGCCGAGACCGAGCACTGGCTCGCCCACCGCGAACCCCTCGCCGCCGCCCGGGACCTGCTGGCCGCCGCCCGCGGCTCCGACCCCGGCGCACCGCTGCGCCGGCTGCGCTGCCAGCAGGCCCTCTCGCTGGTCGGCGCCCAGGCCGAACCCGCCGTGCGCGAGGTCCTCGACGACGCCGAACTCGGCGGCCTCGCGCGCGTGTGGCTGAGCGAGCTCGGCGCAGCGGACGTACCCGCCCCCTCCGAGGACCTGGTCTTCTGGCTCACCATCGACACCCTCGCCGCCCAGCTCGCCGCCGAGGGCAACTCCGAGGAGCTCCAGGCCCTCGTCGAGGGGCTCGCCCAGCAGCACAGCGGCTTCTTCGCGGCGGCCTGGCGCGTCGACCACCCGGCGACCCCGGACGTCCTGGAGGCCATGGGCCGGCTGCACCCCGACAAGCGCATCGCGAAGGAGGCCCGCAAGGCGGCGTTCAAGGCACGGTCGCAGCAGGGCGGCTGACGGCTTCCCGCGGCGCCCCCGGGGCGGATTCATGGAAGCGGGTCTGTTGAAGTCGCCCTCCGTTCAACTCCCGTTCAGATATGGGCGGGACGGTGTCGCCGGACCGAGGTCCGCCGTCCTCCACGGCACTTCCACCGTCTCAGGAGACACCATGTCGCTCACCCGCAGGGACTTCGCCAGAACCTCCGCGATCACCGGGGCCGGGGTCGCGCTGGCGGGCAGCGTCGGCGCCCTCGCCACCGCGCCGAACGCCCTCGCGGCCACGGACGCCGAAGACGCCCAGGACGCGTCGCAGACAACGGGGACCGGGCACCACGGGGTCGGCTACGGACCGCTGCTCCCCGACCCCGACGGCATCCTCGCGCTGCCCGCCGGGTTCACGTACCGCGTCATCACCTACAGCGGGAAGACCACGCTGGAGTCCGGCGAGAGCACCCCGTCCAACCACGACGGCACCGCCGCCTTCTGCGGTCCGCGCGGGGCGACCCTGCTCGTCAACAACCACGAGCTGAAAGGCCCGCGCGCCGACTGGGAACATCCCGTCCCGCTCACCGAGGGCCTCGTCTACGACCCGGCGGCCTCCGGCGGCTGCACGGTCGTCGAGGTGCGCCCCGGCAACCGGGTCGCCGAGTGGGTCGGCATCGCCGGCACCTCCACCAACTGCGCGGGCGGCAGCACCCCTTGGGACACCTGGCTCACCTGCGAGGAGACCGAGGACAAGGCCGGCCAGAACGGCATGACCAAGGACCACGGCTATGTCTTCGAGGTCGACCCCGAGGACCGCCGCGCCAACCGGAACCCCAAGCCGATCAAGGCGCTGGGCCGTTACGCCCACGAGGCCGTCGTCATCGACCCCAAGCGCGGCCACGCCTTCCTCACCGAGGACGCCTCCGGCCCCAACGGCCTGCTCTACCGCTGGACCCCGCCGGCCGGCTTCCACCACGGCCGCGGCAAGCTGCGCACCCTCGCCGACGACGCCGGCGTCCTCCAGGCCTTCAAGTGCTTCGACTCCGGCGGCAAGTTCGTCGACGACCTCTCCCGCGCCACGAAGATCGGCACGGTGTACGGGGTCGACTGGATCGACGTCCCCGACCGCGACGCCAAGTCGGTGCCCGTGCGCAAGCAGTTCGCCGACGGTCAGGTCACCCGCGCCCGCAAGCTGGAGGGCATGTGGTGGGGCGACGGCGGCACGTACATCGTCTCCTCGTACGCCCGGACGGAGAGCCCCGGGCAGGCGCACGACGGCGCCGTCTGGTTCTACGACCCGGGGCGCCGCACGCTGACCCTGAAGGTGCTGCTCGGCGTGAACCCCGACCCGTCCGTCGACGGCGCCTTCGACGGCCCCGACAACATCACCGTCTCCCCCTACGGCGGCCTCGTCATCGCCGAGGACGGCGAGGGCGTCCAGCACCTCTTCGGCGCCACCGACAGCGGCCGCACCTACCCCATCGCCCGCAACGAACTGAACATGGGCACCGAGGACGAGCCCGAGTACAGCGAGTTCACCGGCGTGACCTTCTCCCCCGACGGCCACACCCTGTTCGCCAACATCCAGGACCCGGGAATCATGCTGGCGATCACGGGGCCGTGGAAGCGGCAGAAGCGCGGCTGAACTTAATTCGCTCGCCCGTCCCGCGGCACGCCTCCTACAGTGGTGCACGTCCAGGTGCGAAGGCAGGACCTACTTCCACTGATAATGGGGCGGCCGCGGGTTCGAGTCCCGCCACCGGTACAACGCACCGGTGTAGCTCAGGGGTTAGAGCACCTAATGTCGGTTCCGCCGACCTGAACTCTGGACACCACAACTTCATGCACCTCCCGGTGCGCAGGCTGCGGCTACTTCTCTTTCAAAGAATCCAGGCCGCCGCCGAATTGATCTCGGGAGGCGCAGCACATGGTGGGTGCCCGGTGCGCAGGCGGCGGATACTTCGGGAACTGGTGGGGTGAGAATCCCCGTGCGGGTTCGAATCCCGTCATCGCAACAAGCGGTGTGGCGGAAACGGAAGACGCGCCAGTTATAAGCAACCGCAGTCGACTTCGATCTCGGGCACCCTCCATTTGCTGCGCCTCCCTCCGAAACGCGACCGAAAGGTCGTCCCGACGAATTCGGGGGGAATTCACCGTGGCCCGCTTCAACATCCGTGCGCGCAAGACGCAGCCCACCTCGCCCGTGACCACCACCGGCCGGGTGCTCCGCACCCACCAGGGCGGCCGCGGCCACGAGCGGGACGCGCGCTCCGAGCTCTTCCTGCTCGCCGTCTCCAACCTGGTCTCCCAGAAGACGTTCCACGAGTCCGGCGCCGACCGCGACGACCGGTTCGCGAAGCTCGTGCGCGAGCTCGCCGTCAGCGACCCGACCTGGACGGCCGGCCTGCTCGGCTGGCTGCGCGGTGCGGGCAACCTCCGTACGGCTGCGGTCGTCGGCGCCGCCGAGTACGTCAAGGCGCGCCTCGACGCGGGCGCGACCGACGGTCCGTCGAACCGGCAGGTCGTGGACTCCGTGCTGCAGCGGCCCGACGAGCCCGGCGAACTGCTCGCCTACTGGACGAGCGTGTACGGCCGCAACATCCCCAAGCCCGTCAAGCGGGGCGTCGCCGACGCCGTCCGTCGGCTGTACGGCGGCAAGTCGCTGCTGAAGTACGACACGGCGTCCAAGGGCTACCGCTTCGGCGACATCCTCAACCTCGTGCACGCGGCGCCTGACCCGGACAAGCCGTGGCAGGGCGAGCTGTTCCAGTACGCCCTGGACCGCCGGCACAACCCGGACACCGCCGTGCCGCCCGCCTCGGACCGGGTCCTGACCGCGCACCGCGAGCTGATGGCGCTGCCCGTCGCGGACCGGCGTGCGGTGGTCACCTCGCCGGCCGGGGCCGAGCGGCTCGCGGCGGCCGGGATGACCTGGGAGGCGCTGGCGGGCTGGCTGCAGGGTCCGATGGACAAGGAGGCCTGGGAGGCGGTGATTCCGTCGATGGGGGCGATGGCGCTGGTCCGCAACCTGCGCAACTTCGACCAGGCCGGGGTCTCCGACGAGGTCGCGGCACGGGTCGCGGCGAAGATCAGCGACCCGGCGGAGGTCGCGCGCTCGCGCCAGTTCCCGTTCCGGTACCTCGCCGCCTACCGGCACGCGCCCTCGCTGCGCTGGGCGTACCCGCTGGAGCGGGCGCTCGGCCACTCGCTGGCCAACGTGCCCGCGCTGCCCGGCCGCACGCTGGTGCTCGTCGACCGCTCGGGCTCGATGTTCTACTCGCGGCTGTCGGAGCGCTCGGAGCTCAACCGGGCCGACGCGGCGGCGATCTTCGGCACGGCGCTCGCGCTGCGCGCGGCGGACGCGGACCTCGTCGAGTTCGGCACCAACAGCCGACGCCTGGGCTTCGACGAGGGCGAGTCGGTGCTGAAGATCCTGGAGCGCTTCGGCGACCTGGGCGGCACCGACACCACCTCGGCGATCCGCGCGCACTACCGGGGCCAGGACCGGGTGCTGATCGTCACCGACGAGCAGTACACGCACAACCGCCACGGCGACCCGACCGGGCAGATCCCGGCGCACATCCCGGTGTACACCTGGAACCTGGCCGGGTACCGAGCGGGCCACGGCCCGTCCGGAAAGGCCGACCGCCACACCTTCGGCGGCCTCTCGGACGCGGCTTTCCGGATGGTGCCCCTGCTCGAAGCCGCCCGGAACGCCGACTGGCCGTGGGCGGCCTGACGGTCAGCCTGACGGTCAGTCGAGGCGTGAGACCTGGTAGTGGCTGATGTACCAGTCCGCCGCCTCCCGCTTCAGCAGGACCGCGAGGTGGACGGAGAGCGTGGGCCGGTCGGCGAAGGCGAAGTCCACGCTCTGGTAGCCGAGGACGAGGTCGTCGGCGAGGCGTCTCGTCTCGACGATCCGGTAGTCGGCCGTCATGCCGAGCGGCTGGGAGGCGTAGTACGCGGCGACTCCCGGCCGCCCCACGCTGTAGGGGTGCAGGCCCTGGAAGATCGCGTCCTCGGTGAAGAGGGCGGCGGTCCGCTCGGGCTCGTGCCGGTCGACGGCCGTCTTCCACCGGTCGAGGACACCGCGGAGGATCGTCTCGTCGTCTGCTGTGCTGATCATGGGGCTCTCTCGGTGGGTGGGATCGGGCGTTCGGTCGTTGGGTTCGGTCGTTCGGCTCGGGTCAGTGGCCGGCGCTCACGCCTCCGTCCACGTGGAGGATCTCGCCGGTGACGAACGGGGCGTTCTCCAGGTAGACGACCGCGTCGATGATGTCGCTCTGCTCGCCCATCCGGCCGACGGGGTGCAGCGCGGCCAGGAAGTCGTGCGTCTCCTCGGCGTGCATCGGCGTCTTGATGGTGCCCGGCGACACGGCGTTGGCGCGGATGCCACGAGCGGCGTACTCGATGGCGAGGGACTTGGTCGCGGACTGCAGACCGCCCTTCGTCAGCGAGGCCGGCACGAGGGCACCCGGGAGTCGGGGCTGTCGACGAGGCTGGTGGTGATGTTGACGATGTGCCCGCCGCCCTGCTCCAGCATCCGCTCGACGGCCAGTTGGGTGATGCGGAAGAACCCGCCGAGGTTCACGCCGGTCACCGGGTGTACGACCGGTCGTCTACCTGTGACCGGCCACCGGCCACCGGCTACCGGGCTCTTGCCGTTCCGTGGGCTGATATCTAACATTTCAGTTCATGGAAGCCGTACCCCGCACCCTCCTCAGGGACCGCGCCTACGCAGCGATCCGGGACGCCATCGTGGCCGGGGACATCGCCCCCGGCGCCGTCGTCCGCGACGCCGATCTCGCGGAGCGGCTCGGGCTGTCCCGGGCGCCCGTGCGGGAGGCGTTCGCGCGGCTGGTCGACGAGGGGCTGCTGGAGAGCAAGCCGCAGAGCTACACGCGGGTCACCCCGGTCGTCGCGTCCGACGTACGGGACGCGGCGGCCGTCGTCGGCGCGATGCACGAACTGGTCACCCGGGTCGCGGTGCCCCGGCTGTTCGCGGCGGACGTCGAAGGGATGCGCGCGGCCAACGAGCGCTTCACGGCCGCCGTCGGCGCCGGTGACGTCGATGCCGCCCTGCGGGCCGACGACCAACTCCACGACATCCTCGTCCGGGCCGCCGGCAACCGCGCGGCCGCCGCCACCGTCGCCCGCTACACCCCGCTCATCCGGCGGCTGGAGCGCCGGCGCTTCGGCGAGGGCGGCACCTGCCGTTCGGCCGGGCTGCACGGACGTCTGATCGAGGCCTGCGCCGACGGTGACGTGGACGAGGCGGTCCGGGTCACGGCGGAGATCTGGCGGACCCTCGCCGACCTGGCCGACCACGTCGACCTGGCCACTCCGGCAGGCCTGGCCACTCCGGCAGGCCTGGAACACCCGGAAGACGCGGCCGATTCCGACTGAGCCACAGGAGGCTCCATGTCCCCCAAGTCCCTCTCCTCGTACGAGCGTTACCCCCTCCTCTTCGGCCCCTCGCCGGTCCACCCGCTGGAACGCCTCACCGCCCACCTCGGCGGAGCCGCCCTCTGGGCCAAGCGGGAGGACTGCAACTCCGGGATCGCGTACGGCGGGAACAAGACCCGCAAACTGGAGTACCTCGTCGCCGACGCCCTCGCGCAGGGGTGCGACACGCTCGTGTCGATCGGCGGGGTGCAGTCCAACCACACCCGTCAGGTCGCGGCCGTCGCCGCCCGGGCCGGGCTGAAGTGCGTGCTGGTACAGGAGAGTTGGGTGGACTGGCCCGACTCCGTGTACGACAAGGTCGGCAACATCCTGATCAGCCGGCTCGCCGGAGCCGACGTACGACTCGTCCGGGCCGGGTTCGGGATCGGCTTCAAGGAGAGCTGGGAGCAGGCGCTCAGGGATGTCGAGGAGGCGGGCGGAAAGCCCTACGCCATCCCGGCCGGCGCCTCCGACCATCCGCTCGGCGGGCTCGGCTTCGCCGGCTGGGCGTACGAAGTCGCCGCACAGGAACGCGAGTCGGGCGTGTTCTTCGACACCGTGATCGTGTGCTCGGTGACCGGCTCGACGCAGGCCGGGATGGTCGCCGGGTTCGCCGCGTTGGAGGAGGCGGGCGGCCGGGCCCGCCGGGTGATCGGCATCGACGCCTCGGCCAAGCCCGCCGAGACCCGCGAGCAGATCGCCCGCATCGCCCACCGCACCGGTCGACTGATCGGCGTGCGCAGGGAGTTGACCGTCGAGGACGTCGAGCTGGACGAGCGCTGGCACGCGGGCGTCTACGGCGTCCCGGACGAGACCACCCTGGACGCGATGCGGCTCGCGGCCCGCACCGAGGGAATGGTCACCGACCCGGTGTACGAGGGGAAGTCGATGGCCGGGATGATCGACCTGGTCGCCGGCGGCGAGATCGCCGCGGACTCCACCGTGCTCTACGCCCACCTCGGCGGCCAGCCCGCACTCAACGCCTACAGCGCCCTGTTCTAACCCGCGGTGCCCGCGGTGCCCGCGGTGCCCGCGGTGCCCGCGGTGCCCGCGGTGCCCGCGGTGGCCCGAGGCAGCCGCGGCACCTGCGGCGGCCCACGGCACCCACGGCACCCGAGGCGACGCGCGCCGACCCGAGGCGCCCGCGTCGACCCGCCGCGACTGCGTGCTCTGCTCACTCCGTCCGTCGGCCCCGTGAGGACCCCGGCCGGGCGGTGGGGGAGCATTCACGTGACGGCCGGATACGGTGCACAGCGTGTGGGCCGACGATCAGCCGAGGGAACCGCGTGTCGACGAGTCCGGCGGTCCCAGCCGCCGGGCCACGATCCATGACGTCGCACAGTTGGCCGGGGTGTCGCGCCAGACGGTCTCCCGGGCCGTGAACGACAAGGGCGAGATCGATCCGGCCACCAAGGAACGCGTGCTGGAGGCGGCGCGGCTGCTGAACTACCGGCCGAGCCGGTTCGCCCGGGGGCTGGTCCGCAAGGGCGCGGTGACGACCGGGCTGGTGATCCCGAACCTGATGAACCCGTTCTTCCCCGAGGTGGCCGCCGGGGTGCTGGAGGCCGCCGAGCAGCGCGGCTGGCAGGTCGTGGTGTGGGACTCCCGCATCGACTACGCCCGGGAGCGTGAGGCGCTCGACGTGCTGTCCCACCAGGCGGACGCGGTCGTGGGCTGCCGGGATTCATTCGCAATGCTCCGGCCTTCAGGCCGGGGGTGTAGCGAATCCTGGGATTGCGACGCGGAGCGTCGCGGTGGCGTTCCGGCGGAGCCGGGCCCTGCTCCGTGACGGTGACGGGCCGCTCGCATGTTCCCGGTGACGACGTGGGTTCGACGTGCCTAATGTGATCGTCATGCAGCTCAGGTACAGCTTCCGCGTGTACCCGAACACCGCTCAGCAGACCGCGTTGGCGAGGGCGTTCGGGTGCGCCCGTGTCGTGTTCAACGACGCGGTCCGCGCCCGTGAAGACGCCCGTACGGCCGGGCAGCCGTTCCCGACGGCCGGTCAGCTGTCCACGCGCCTGATCACCGAGGCCAAACGGACAGCCGAGCGTGCCTGGCTGGGCGAGGTCTCCGCGGTGGTGCTCCAGCAGTCTCTGCGGGACGCCGAAACCGCGTACCGCAACTTCTTCGCCTCCCTCAAAGGCACCCGGAAAGGCCCGAAATTGGGCCCGCCCCGCTTCAAATCGCGCAAGGATGCCCGGCAGTCGATCCGGTTCACCGCCAACGCCCGCTGGAACATGACCGGCAGCGGCCGTCTGAACCTGCCGAAGATCGGCGCGCTGAAGGTGAAGTGGTCCCGCACGCTGCCCACCACCCCCAGTTCCGTCACCGTCGTCAAGGACGCGGCCGGCCGGTACTTCGCCTCCTTCGTCATCGACACTGACCCCGCCGTCGACCAGGCACGCATGCCCGACTCCGACCGTACGATCGGCATCGATCTCGGCCTGACCCTCCCCCAGAGGGGGTGCCCCCATTGCGGTCCTCTCCAACGGCGAGAAGATCCACTCCCCGCGCTTCCTCCGGCGCTCGGAGAAGAAGCTGAAGAAGGCCCAAAAGGAGCTGTCCCGCAAGCAGAAGGGATCGAAGAACCGCGCCAAGGCCCGCCTCAAAGTCGCCTGCGCCCACGCCCAGGTCACCGACGCACGCCGCGAGTTCCACCACCAACTCTCCACAAAGCTGATCTCCGAGAACCAAGGGATCGCCGTGGAGAACCTGGCGGTGAAGGCTCTGGCCCGCACCAGGCTGGCCAAGTCCGTCCACGACGCCGGATGGGCACAGTTCCTCGGCATGCTCACGTACAAAGCGCAACGGTACGGCCGCACCCTGGTCACCATCGGCCGGTTCGAGCCGACCTCCCAGACCTGCTCCACCTGCGGTGTCAAGGACGGGCCCAAACCCCTGAACGTCCGGGAATGGACCTGCAGCGCCTGCGGTACCGTCCACGACCGGGACACCAACGCCGCGATCAACGTCAAACAGGCCGCCGGACTGGCGGTGTCGGCCTGCGGAGCGCCGGTAAGACCAGGAGCGATCCCGGCACAGCGCGAAGAAACAGGAAGCCACGGATTCCCGACCGGAAACCGTGCCGCGTAGCGGCACAGCAACCAGTCGAGAAGGCCAGAATCCTCGCCCTTCAGGGCGAGGAGCATGTCAATTCAAGAACGAGGACGAGGTCCTCGCCGCCGGCTTCGCTGAAAGCGCTGATCATCCCCGGCGCGGCCAACGCCTTCGGCATCTTCTGGATGCGCCAGTACGCGCAGAACTCGCTGCCCGACGAACTGCTGGACGCCGGACGGATCGACGGCGCCGGGTTCTTCCGGCTGTACTGGCAGATCGCGCTGCCGCTGTTCCGGCCGGCCCTGGCGTTCCTCGGCATCTTCACGTTCATCGGCATCTGGAACGACTACATCTGGCCGCTGGTCGTCATGATCGACCCGGAGAAGGTCACCCTCCAGGTCGCCCTGGCCAACCTCAACGTCCTCTACAACACCGACTACTCCCTGGTGATGGCCGGGGCGTTGATGAGTGTGATCCCGCTGATCATCGTGTTCCTGATCGGCGCGCGCCACTTCCTGCGGGACCTCGCGGCGGGGGCGACGAAGATGTGAACCCCGGCGCGCCGGACGGGCGGCCCGGGCCGGCGCCCGTCTGGTGCCGCCGCGCGATGTGGTGGACCATGCGGACAGCGCGACAGGACCCGGTCGCCCGAGAGAGTCCCCGGTTCGCAAGGAGTCAGCTGGATGACGCGAGGAAGACCCATGCGCGCGGACGCTCGCCGCAACTACGAGCGCTTGCTGCAGGTGGCGGCGGAGGCCTTCGCCGAGCATGGGGAGGGCGCGTCCCTCGACGACATCGCCAAGCGGGCGGGTGTCGGCTCCGGCACGCTGTACCGGCATTTCCCGACGCGGCAGGCGCTGCTGGAGGCGGCCTACCTCGACCGCGTCGAGGCGCTCGCCGCCCGGGCCGACGAACTCGGCGCGGAGCTCCCGCCGGGTGAGGCGCTGGTGGCGTGGCTCAACGAGCTGTGCGTCGGCACGATCCAGGTCCGCGGCATGAAGTCCCTGCTGGGCTCGGCCGTCACGGACGGCAGCGCGGCCGCGGTCACCGCCTGCGGCACCAACATGAACGAGGCGGCGGCCCGGCTGGTCGGCGCGGCCCAGCGCGAGGGGACCCTACGGCCGGACGTCGAACCGATCGACGTCCTGCGCCTCGCCCACGGCGTGGCGACAGCCTCGGAACTGGCGAACGGCGACACCGGCGCCATCCACCGCTACGTATCCCTACTGACAGAGGGCCTCCTGCCCCAGGACCTACGCCCCGCCCGCTGACGACGAGACCCCACCCGCTTCGGCGGCGGCCGCCCCGATGACGGTGTCGGTCGCGGTTCGCGGCGAGGGGGGTGGGGGCGCCCCCGTAGGGGCGGGCGCCCGTCGGGCTGGGGGGGCGGTTACAGGGCCTGGGCTCCTGGCTTCACCATGTTGCGGACCGTGCGGGCCTTGACGAAGTCGCCCATGGCCGTCATTTCCCACTCGCCGGAGAACTGCCTGATCATCTTGGCCATCAGCACGCCCGTCTGCGGTTCGGCGCCGGTGAGGTCGAAGCGGACGAGTTCCTCGCCGGTCGCGGCGTCCAGCAGTCGGCAGTAGGCCTTGGCGACCTCGGTGAACTTCTGGCCGGAGAACGAGTTCACCGTGAAGACCAGACCGCTCACCTCCTGCGGGAGGCGGCCGAGGTCGACGACGATCACCTCGTCGTCGCCCCCGCCCTCGCCGGTGAGGTTGTCGCCGGAGTGCTTGATCGCGCCGTTGACGATGGAGAGCTTGCCGAAGTAGCAGCTGTCGATGTGGTTGCGCTGGGGCCCGTAGGCGATCACCGAGGCGTCCAGGTCGATGTCCTTGCCGCGGAACGCGGGCTCCCAGCCGAGGCCCATCTTGACCTGCGAGAGCAGCGGGCGGCCGCCCTTGACGAGGGACACGGTCTGGTTCTTCTGCAGGCTGACCCGGCCCTTGTCCAGGTTGATCTTCCCAGTGGCCGGGGGAGCGGCCGGGGGAGCGGGCGGCGGCGGAGGCGTGGCGGTGCGCGGGTCCATGCGCGGGGCCGGCGGAGTGACCGGCGGCTGCACGGGCGGCGGCGGGGCGACCGGCTGGGTCTGGACGGCCGGCGCCGGCTCCTCCACCGTCACGCCGAAGTCGGTCGCGATGCCGGCCAGGCCGTTGGCGTACCCCTGGCCGACCGCACGGGCCTTCCACGCGCCGTTGCGGAGGTAGATCTCCACGACGACCAGCGCCGTCTCGTTGCCGAGCTGCGGGGGCGTGAACGTGGCCAGGACGCTGTTGTCGTCCGCGCCGCGGATCGTCGCCGTCGGCTCGACGCCCTGGAACGTCTGCCCCGCCGCGTCCGGGCTCGCGGTGACGACGATCTTCTCGATGCCCGGGGGGAGGGCGGTGGTGTCGACCGTGATCGCGTCGGGCGCTGTGCCGCCGCCCGAGCGGTAGGTGACGCCCGGGCCGGCGGGCTGGTTGTAGAAGATGAAGTCGTCGTCGGAGCGCACCTTGCCGTCGCCGGTGAGCAGCAGGCCCGAAACGTCGAGCCGCACCGGTGCGGCGACGTCCACCGTCACGCGGGCGACCGGGAGAGGGATGTTCGAGCCGGGGGTCATAGCTGTCATGCCTCGTGAACGATCGGGCCCACTTTGCCGTTCCCTTACCCGGCGGCCAATCGGGTCCCCCCGGACCCGGGACGCTACGGAACCACGACGATCTTCCTGCCCACCCCGGACGCGAACTGTTCCAGCGCCTGCGGGTACCGCTCCAGGGGCACCCGGTCGCTGATGAAGACACCGGGATCCAGCACCCCGTTCGCGAACAGCTCGGCCGCCCGTTCGAAACTGTGCAGGACCGCCATCGAGCCCGTGATGGTGATCTCCTGGTTGTAGATGCGGTACGGGTCGATCGTCACGCGCGTCGCGTAGTCCGCGACCCCGAACTGCAGAAACGTCCCGGCCTTGGCCACCCGCTCCAGCCCGTCCTGGATCGCCGCCGCGTTCCCCGTCGCGTCCACCACTACGTCCCAGCCCTGCGGACGCTCCAGCTCCTCCGGGTTCGCCGCCGCCCCGGAGACGCCCAGCCGCCGTGCCGTCTCCAGGCGCGCCGGGTTCACGTCCACGACGTCCACGCTCGCCGCGCCCGTGCGTTTCGCCAGCTCCAGCATCATCAGCCCCATCGTCCCGGAGCCGTAGATCAGCACATGCGCGCCGAGGCGCGCGCGGAGCACGTCGTAGCCGCGCACCGCGCAGGAGAGGGGTTCCACCAGGGCCGCGTCCTGGGTGCGGACGTGTTCGGGGAGCCGTACGCAGTTCGCCACCGGGGCCACCGCGTACTGCGCCGCGCCGCCCGCCGTCGTCACGCCGATCGCCGCCCAGCGCGCGCAGAGGTTGTTGTGGCCCGTACGGCAGTAGCGGCACTCGTGGCAGTAGAGGGACGGGTCGACCGCGACCCGGTCGCCCATCGACAGCTCCGTGACCTGGGCGCCGACCCCGACCACCGCGCCCGCGAACTCGTGCCCCGGCACGAGGGGCAGTTTCGGCGCGAACTCGCCCTGGAGGATGTGCAGATCGGTGCCGCACAGCCCGCAGGCGGCGACCTCCACGACCACCTCGCGCGGCCCGGGCGTCGGGTCGGGGACCTCGGTGACGACGGCGCGGCCCACGGACTCGATGACGGCGGCCTTCATTTCACGGCTCCCAGGGACAGGCCCTGGACCAGTTTGTCCTGGGCGGCGAACCCCGCGGCGAGCACCGGCAGGGAGACGACGAGCGAGGCGGCGCACACCTTCGCCAGGAACAGGCCCTGGCTGGTGATGAAGCCGGTCAGGAAGACGGGGGCGGTCTCCGCGACCACACCGGTGAGCACGCGCGCGAAGAGCAGCTCGTTCCAGCTGAAGATGAAGCAGATCAGGGCCGTCGCCGCGATGCCGGGCAGGGCGATCGGGGCGACCACGCGCGCGAGGATCGTCGGCAGCCGGGCCCCGTCCACCCGGGCCGCCTCGATCACCGCCACCGGGACCTCGGCCAGGAACGACTGCATCATCCACACCGCGATCGGCAGGTTCATGGAGGTGTACAGGACGACCAGGAGCCAGATGTTGTCCAGCAGGTCCGCGTTCTTGGCGAAAAGGTAGATCGGCAGCAGGCCCGCCACCACCGGCAGCATCTTGGTCGACAGGAAGAAGAACAGGACGTCCGTCCACTTCTTCACCGGGCGGATCGACAGCGCGTAGGCCGCCGGGAGGGCGAGCAGCAGGACCAGGGCGGTCGACCCGACCGACGCCACCGTCGAGTTGATCAGCGCGGGCCAGGGCGTCGCGCCACCGCCGGTGCCGAAGAACTCGCGGTAGCCGTCGAGGGTGAGCGACGCGGTGAAGGACGGCGGGTTGGTCGCCGCGTCCTGCTCGGAGTGGAAGGAGGTCAGGGCCATCCAGGCGATGGGCAGGAAGAACACGATCCCGGCTGCCCAGGCCAGCAGCGCGAGTCCGCCTCGGCGTACGACGTTCATGCGCGGGACACCTCCTCGCGGAACAGGGACGAGACGACCCGCAGGGCGAAGGTCGCGATGACGATCGAGCCGATGACCACCAGGACGCCCGCGGCCGAGGCGAGGCCGTTCTCATGGGCCTGGTAGAAGCTCTGGTAGACGGTGTAGGGCAGGTTCGCGGTGCCCAGGCCGCCGGAGGTGAGCGTGAAGACCGCGTCGAAGTTCTGGACGATGTAGATCGACCCGAGCAGCGCGCCCAGCTCCAGATACCGGCGCAGGTGCGGGAGCGTCAGATAGCGGAAGATCTGCCAGTCGCTCGCGCCGTCCACCCGCGCGGCCTCCAGCTGCTGCTGGTCGCGGCTCTGCAGGCCGGCGAGCAGGATCAGCATCATGAACGGCGTCCACTGCCAGACGAGGGACGCCTCCACCGCGAGCAGCGGGGTGTTCGAGATCCAGTCCGGCTGGGGGCCGCCCACGTAGTGCAACAACCCGTTGAGCAGGCCGTATTCGGGGTTGTACAGGACGTGCTTCCAGAGCAGGGCCGCGGCCACCGGGACCACCAGGAACGGGGCGATGAGCAGCGTGCGGACCACGCCACGGCCCCGGAACCTGCGGTCCAGGAGCAGCGCCAGCGCCAGGCCCAGCACCAGGCTGACCAGCACCACGGTCGCCGTCAGCAGGACGGTCGTCCACACCGAATGGCGCAGGTCGGCGTCGGTGAGGACCTGGTGGTAGTTGTCCAGGCCGGTGAAGCGGCGGGCGTCGGGGTAGAGGGCGTTCCAGTCGAAGAAGGAGATCACCAGCGTGGCCACGAACGGGAGTTGGGTGACCACGATCATGAAGATCAGGGCGGGCAGCAGCGGGGCGCGGGTCGCCCAGGCGCGCAGCCGTGCCTCCCGCGCGCGGGTCGTGGGTACGGGGGGTGCGGCCGCGGGGGCCGTCGTCGTCGCGGTCATCGTCCCTCGTACTCCTCGGAGATCCGCTCGGCGAGCGCCTGCGATTTCTTCAGGGCCGATTCGACGGACTGGCGTCCGGCGATGGCCGCGCTGATCTCCTGGGAGACCTTGGTGCCGAGGTCGGTGAACTCGGGGATGCCGACGAACTGGATGCCCGGCGCGGGCCGCGGCTGCACTCCCGGGTCGTTGGGCCGCGCGGCCTCGATGGCCTGCTTCGTCATCTCCTGGAAGGCGCCGGCCTCCGCGCGGTAGGCCGCGTTCTCGTACGTCGACGCCCGTTTGCCGGCCGGGACGTTCGCCCAGCCGATCTCCTCGCCGACCAGCTCCTCGTACTGCCTGCTCGACGCCCAGGAGACGAACTTCCAGGCCTTGTCGGGGTTGCGGGAGGACTTCTGGATGCCCCAGGCCCAGGTGTAGAGCCAGCCGGCCGCGTCGGTGCGTTCCACGGGGGCGGGCGCGTACCCCATCTTCCCCTTGACCGGGGACTTCGCGGCCTCCAGGGAACCGGCCGCGGAGGTGGCGTCGTACCACATGGCGACCTTGCCCTGGGTCATGTTGTTCAGGCACTCGGCGAAGCCGGACTGGGCGGCCCCGGACTCGCCGTGGTCGCGGACGAGGCCGACGTAGAACTTCACCGCCTTCTCCCACTCGGGGGAGTTCAGCCGCGCCTTCCAGTCCTTGTCGAACCAGGTGCCGCCGAAGGTGTTCACGACGGTCGTCAGGGGCGCCATCACCTCGCCCCAGCCGGGCAGTCCGCGCAGACAGATGCCCTTCATGCCGGGCTCGGCGCCGTCCGTCTGCGCCGCGAGGTCGGCCACCTGCTCCCAGGTGGGGTGCGCGGGCATGGTCAGGCCCTTCGCCGCGAACACGTCCTTGCGGTACATCAGGAAGGACGACTCGCCGTAGAAGGGCTGGCCGTAGAGCTCGCCGTCGTCCGCGGTGAGCGACTCGCGCATCGGCTCGAGGACGTCCTTCTCGTCGTACGCCGGGTCCTTCGCGACGTACGCGTCCATGGACCGCAGCCAGCCGTTGCGGGCGTAGATCGGGATCTCGTAGTTCGACAGGGTCGCCACGTCGTACTGGCCCGCCTGGTTGGCGAAGTCCTGGCTGATCTTGTCGCGGACGTCGTTCTCCGGCAGGACGGTGAAGCTCACCTTGATGCCGGTCTCCTTGGTGAAGTGTGCGGCGGTGAGCTTCTGCAACTCGGTCATCTGGGGGTTGTTGACCATGAGGACGTTGAGGGAGTCGCCGCCGGAACCCGCCCCGCCGGCCCCGGCCCAGCAGCCGGAGAGCAACGGTGCGAGCAGCGTCCCTGCGGCGGCCATGGCGAGCGTGGCTCGCGGCCTCCGTCGGCTCTGGGTGCGCATGGATCGCTCCTGGGCATAGTGGGATGTATCGGCCGCCCCGAGGCATGGCGGTGCCCTCGGGGATGGGTGGTTCGGGGGTTCAGACCCGGAGGACCTGAGGCCCCAGCAGCGAGTACCGGTGCGCCTCGGCCGTCGGGAGCAGCGTGCTGGTCACGATCGCCTCCAGTGCGCCCACCTCGGCGAACCGGCAGAAGCTGACCGCCCCGAACTTGGTGTGCACGCCCACGAAGACCGTGCGCCGGGCCGCCCGCACGGCCTGCGCCTTGACCTCGCCGACCGCGGGGTCCGGGGTGGTCAGACCGTGCTCGCGGGAGATGCCGTTGGCGCCGATGTAGGCGAGGTCGACGACGAAGCCGGCCAGCATCTTCGTCGTCCAGTGGTCGACGGTGGCCAGGGTGCCCGAGCGCACCCGGCCGCCGAGCAGCAGTACGGACATGTTGTCGGTCTCGGCGAGCGCGCCCGCGACCGGCAGGGACGCGGTGACCACGGTCAGCGGCCGGTCCGCGGGCAGTGCCTCGGCGATGAGCTGCGGGGTGAAGCCCTCGTCGACGAAGACCGTCTCGGCGTCCCCGAGCAGTCCGGCCGCCGCGGCGGCGATGCGGCGCTTCTCGGGCACGTGGCTGGTGGCGCGGAAGGCGAGCGTCGTCTCGAAGCCGGCGCTCTCCACGGGATAGGCCCCGCCGTGCGTACGGCGGACGAGGCCGTGGTCCTCCAGGGCGCGGAGGTCTCGGCGCACGGTTTCCTTGGCCACGCCGAGCTGGGTGGCGAGGGTGTTGACGTCGACGGCGCCGGTCGCGCGGGCGGTGCGGACGATGTGTCGCCGGCGGTCCTCCGCGGTGCCGGTCATTTCGTCACCCGCTTTCCTGATGTCGTTGCCCGTTCGGGCCGTATGCAGGAAGTTCTACAGCGGGTGCGGGGCGGTGACCAGGTCTGTTGCAGGGGTGATAGTGACCGCGTGTACCCGTTCGGGCGGATCGGGCCTACGGGCTCGGCAGGTGCTGTCGTGCGGCGGCTGCGGGTGCGTTGTGGCTGGTCGCGCAGTTCCCCGCGCCCCTTGGGCGGCGCTGCGCGCCACCTTCAGGGGGCGCCGGGAACGCCCGAAGGCGGCGCCGTGCCGCCCGTTCGGCGCCCGTCTCAGTACGGCCAGATCGGCGGGTCGCTGACGAAGTGGCCGCCCAGGTAGGCGTGGGCGATGTTCTGCGGGTCCAGCTCGCCCTGTTCGGCGATCAGCTTCTCGGCGTACGGCTCGGAGTCGTCCTGCGGCTCGTAGCCGAGCGCCCGCGCGGTGCCGAGGTCCCACCACAGCCGGGTGTTGGCGGAGGAGCCGTAGACGACGGTGTGGCCGACGTTCTCGGCGGTCAGGGCCGCGTGGAAGAGGCGGGCGCCGTCCGCCGGGCTCATCCACACCGACAGCATGCGCACGCTGGTCGGCTCGGCGAAGCAGGAGCCGATGCGCACCGAGACCGTCTCCAGGCCGTGCTTGTCCCAGTAGAGCTGGGCGAGGTCCTCGCCGAAGGACTTGGACAGGCCGTAGAAGGTGTCCGGGCGGCGCGGCGCGTCGATCGTGATCAGCGGGTCGTCGCCCCGGGGGCGGGGGGTGAAGCCGACGGCGTGGTTGGAGGAGGCGAACACGACCCGTTCGACACCCTCCTCGCGGGCGGCCTCGTACAGGTGGTAGGTGCCCTCGATGTTGGCCTTGAGGATCTTCTCGAACGGGGCTTCCAGGGAGATGCCCGCGAGATGGATGATCGCGTCGACGCCCCGCACGGCCTCGCGGACGGCCCCCTTGTCGGCCAGGTCCGCGACGATCGCGTCCGGCTCGCCGTCGATCGGGCGCAGGTCGAGCAGGCGCAGCTGGTAGCCGTAGGCCGGCAGCAGGTCCCGCATCAGGGTGCCGAGGCCGCCGGCGGCGCCGGTGAGCAGGACGGTGCGCGGTGCGGGCATCCTCGGGTCTCCTCTTGGATCACTTGAGCGGACGGACGCATGGACGGAACACGTGGGCGGACGCATGCATGGCTGAAGTTCACATTCATGGACACGCTAAGGAGCGGCGGCGGTGCCCGTCAAGTGTCCTACAGCCGCGCCAAAACTGCTGGTGTCTCGGGGGTTGGCCCGCTTGACCGGGCTCGATCGGGCACCTTAGCGTGAGCTTGTTCAGGAATATGGACACCGCTCAAGAATATGGACCCGGGAGAGCCTGTGACGTCAGCCCCGCTCGCCGCCCGCCTCCGCGTCCCCAGCGGACCGCTGTTCTTCCCCGTCACCGCCTACGGCCCCGACGGCTCCCTCGACCTCGACGTCTACCGCGCACACGTCCGCCGCGGGGTGGAGGCGGGCGCCGCCGCCGTCTTCGCGGCCTGCGGCACCGGGGAGTTCCACGCGCTCTCACCGGAGGAGTTCGAGGCCTGCGTACGAGCGGCCGTCGAGGAGACCGCCGGGCGGGTGCCGGTCGTCGCGGGCGCCGGCTACGGGACCGCCCTCGCCGTGCGCTACGCGAGGCTCGCGGAGCGGGCCGGGGCGGACTGTCTGCTCGTCCTGCCGCCCTACCTCGTCGTGGCCGCCCAGGTGGGCCTGCTCAAGCACTACCGCGCGGTGGCGGCCGCGACGGCGCTGCCCGCGATCGTCTACCAGCGCGACAACGCCGTCTTCACCCCCGAGACCGTCGTCGAACTCGCCCGCACCGAGGGGATCATCGGCCTCAAGGACGGCCTCGGCGACCTCGACCTCATGCAGCGGATCGTCAGCGCCGTGCGCACCGAGGTCCCCGGCGACTTCCTCTACTTCAACGGCCTGCCGACCGCCGAACAGACCCAGCTCGCCTACCGGGCCCTCGGCGTCACCCTCTACTCCTCGGCCGTGTTCTGCTTCGCCCCCGACATCGCCCTCGCCTTCCACCGGGCGCTCACCACCGGCGACGAGGCCACCGCCCGCCGGCTGCTCGACGGCTTCTACCGGCCGTTCGTCGAACTGCGCGCCCAGGGCCGCGGTTACGCCGTCTCCCTCGTCAAGGCCGGTGTCCGGCTGTGCGGCCTCGACGTCGGCGAGGTCCGCCCGCCGCTGCACGAACCGGGCGAGGATCATGTCGAACAACTCGCCCAGGTGCTGGAACGCGGCTACGCGCTGCTGGAGGAGGACAAGTAAGTGAAGGCGTCGACATTCGTCTACCCCTGGGACGTCACCGGCGATCCCGAGGCCCCGGCCCGGATCGCCGCGCTCGGAGTGGAACAGGTGACCCTCGCCTCCGCCTACCACTCCACCCGCGCCCTCACCCCGCGCCACCCGCGCCACCGCATCGTCACCGCCGAGCACGCGGCCGTGCTGTACCCGCCGGACGGCCGCTGGGAGGGCCGCGCCCTGCGCCCGTACCCGGCCGGCGACTGGGCCCCCGGCGACGCCTACGGCGAGGCCGCCGAAGCGCTCGCGGGGGCCGGCCTCGACGTGCACACCTGGGTCGTCCTCGCGCACAACTCCCGCCTGGGCGCCGACCATCCGGACACCTCGGTCGTCAACGCCTACGGCGACCGCTACCCGTGGGCCCCCTGCATCGCCCAGCCCGCCACGCGCGCGTACCTCGTCGACCTCGCCGCCGAGGCCGCCGTGCGCCCCGGCGCGGGCGGCACCGAACTGGAGTCCCTCGGCTGGTACGGCCTCCAGCATCTGCACGCCCACGACAAGACCGGCGGCGTCGGCCTCGGCGACGCCGGCCAGTACCTGATGGCGCTCTGCTTCTGCCCCGACTGCCGGTCCGGCTACGGCGAGCAGGGCCTGGACGCCGAGGCGCTCGCCGCCGCCGTCCGCGAGGCGCTGGAGCCGCTGTGGCGGGGGGCGCCGGACGACGAAGGCTGGGCAGGCGTCGAGAAGCTCCTCGGGGAGGAGACGGCGACGGCCACGCGCGCGTGGCGCGACGAAACCGCCCGCACCCTCCAGGAGACGGCCGTCGCCGCAGTCCGGGCCGCCGCGCCCGCCGGCTTCCAGGTCCTGCTGCACGCCGACCCCGTGACGTACCACGTGGGCGCCAACCCGGGCGTCGACCCCGCGCACATCCTGTCCGTCGCGGACGGCGTGGTGGTGCCCTGCGCGGGCGGGCCCGCCCTGCTGACCCCCTTCGCCGAGCAGCGCCGCGAGGGCGCGGTCATCGCCGCCAACCTCGGTGTCGTCTCCGGCATGGGCGGCAGCCCGGAGACCCTCACGGCCGACGCGACCCGAGCGAAGAACCTCGGGGCGACCCAGATCCGCCTGTACCACGCCGGCCTGGCGTCGGACGCGGACCTGACCGCAGTCCGGAAGGCACTGGCGGCCCGCTGAGCGCTTCGCTGGAGGTGCCCGTGATGTGCCGTCGTTCTGCTGCGGCGCCGTCGTGGCCGGTCGCGCAGTTCCCCGCGCCCCTTTGAGGGCGCTGCCGACTTCGCCCGACCCGCTCAGTGGCGCGCTGAGCGGGCGGTGGGAAGGCCGGGGGTGTCGGTGGTTCGGTTGCTTCAGGTCGGGCTGGCGTCGGACGCGGACCTCGCTGCCGTCCGGGAGGCGCTGAGCGCTTCGCTGGAGGTGTCCGTGATGTGCCGTCGTTTTGCTGCGGCGCTGTCGTGGCCGGTCGCGCAGTTCCCCGCGCCCCTTTGAGGGCGCTGCCGACTTCGCCCGACCCGCTCAGTGGCGCGCTGAGCGGGCGGTGGGAAGGCCCGGCGGGCTCGTGGGGCGCTGGAACAGGGGCAGGGCTGTCAGCAGGCGGGTTGCGCCCAGCAGTGCCAGCAGGGGTTGGTACGGGACGAGTTCGACGAGTCCGGCGCCGATCGCGAGGCCGAAGACGTTCGGGGCGTACAGCAGGGTGCCGGCCGTGGCGGCGACCCGGCCCAGCAGCGGGTCCGGAGTCTCCCGCTGGACGGCGGTCAGCGCGGCGATCAGCACACAGGGCAGCCCGGCCCCGATCGCGGCGGCGCACACCAGGACCACCGGTTCCGACGGGACGGCCCGCACGGCCACCGCGACGGCCGTCAGGGCGATCCCGCACGCCGCGAACCTGCGCTCTCCCAGCCACCGCAGCGCGGGCCCCGAGAGCAGCCCGATCACGACCGAACCGGCGCCCTGGACGGCGTACAGCACGCCCGCGAAGGCGGGGGCGCGGCCGAGGCCCTCGACGACGGCGTAGACCGACGCGCCGTTGACCCCAGCGAACAGCATCGTCGTACCGCCCGCCACGGCCAGCGGACGCAGCGCCGGGTGCCCCCAGAGGAAGCGGGCGCCCTCGGCCGTCCGCGCCCGCCAACTGCCCGTGACGGGCTCCGGACGGGCCGCGCGGACCCGCACGCACGCGTACAGCCCCGCCGCGCACACGAAACTCGCCGCGTCCAGCAGCGCCACGCTCGGGCCGCCGTAGGCCGCGTAGACGCCCGCGCCCGCCAGCGGGGCCACCAGCTTCATGCCCTCCACGGCCGTGGTGCGCAGCCCGTTGAAGTCGCCGAGCAGCTCCGGTGCGACCGCGCCGGCGACCAGCGCGGACTCGGCCGCGTCGGCCACCACCGAGGCCGCGCCGTACAGCACCAGCACCGTGAACAGCAGCCACAGCCGGCCGGGGGAGTCCACGGCGAGGACGGTGAGCAGCAGGGCCGCCGGGCCCAGGTTGAGCGCGACCAGCAGGGGCTTGCGCGGGGTGCGGTCGGCGAGGGCGCCCAGCAGCGGGCCGAACAGGGTGGGCAGCCACAGCGCCAGCACGGACAGCGCCGCGAGCCCGTTCGAGCCGGTGAGGTCCTTGACCCACACCCCGGACACCAGCCACAGCGCGGAGGTGCCGAACCCGGAGACCACCGACGCCGCGAGATAGAGCGCCGCGTCCCGGTCCCGCAGGACGCGCAGCACGGACCAGTTCTTCGTCATGCCTGGTCATCGTGGTTCTAAGGCCCCCGTCCGGGCATCGGGCAGGTGCCTTAGAAACGCGGCCGGGAGTGCGCGGCGCCGCACCGATGAGTTCGGGGGCCGCCGTCGGTCCACCCTGTATGACCTACTCGACGATCACCCTCGACCTCGGACCCCAGACCCGGATCGTGGCGCGCCTCGCGGAGGCGGTCCGCGACGAGCGGCTCACGGACGGGACGCCCTGCCCGGACTACGCGGTCCGCCACCTGCTCGGACATCTGACCGGCCTCGCCGTCGCCTTCCGCGACGCCGCCCGCAAGGACCTCGGCGCCACCACCGACACCCCGCCGGCGACCGCCGTGCCGGACATCGGCCCCGGCTGGCGCGAGGAACTGGCCGAGGCGCTCGACGAACTCGCCGAAGCCTGGCGCGACCCGGCGGCCTGGAGCGGCATGACCCGCGCGGGCGGCGTGGACCTGCCCGGCGAGATCGCGGCCGCCGTCGCCGTAGACGAACTGGTGATCCACGGCTGGGACCTGGCCCGCGCCACGCGGCAGGAGTACCGGCCCGACCCGGCGGCGCTGTCGGCCGCGCACGACTTCCTCGCCGCCGCGGCGGCCGAGAACGACCGCGGAGAGGGCATCTTCGGCCCCGTCGTCGAGGTGCCGGCAGACGCCCCGCTGCTCGACCGCGCGGTCGGCCTGAGCGGCCGCGACCCCGCGTGGACCCGCCGGCCGGCCCAGCCCGTGGCCGCCGCACACGGACGTAAACCGGGCGCGTCCGCGTAAACGGGGCGCGTCCGGCGGGGCCGAAACGTACGCTCCCGAGCATGCCCCTCAGCCTCACCGTCCTCGGTACCGCCTCTCCGCACCCGGGGCCCGGCCGCCCCTGCTCCGGCTATCTGCTGCGCGGCGCGGGGGCCGAGGTGTGGGTCGACGCGGGGCCGGGCTCCTTCGCCGAGTTGCAGCGGCACACGGATCCCGACCGGCTCACGGCGATCTGGATCTCCCACCTCCACGCCGACCACAGCGCCGATCTCCTCGCCGCCGCCTACGCGTTCGCCTACGGCGGGATGACCCCGCCGGCCCCGATCCCGGTCTACGCGCCGCTCGACTGCGCCCGGCGCATGGCGGGCTTCTTCGGCCGGCCGGACGTACGGTTCCTGAGCGAGTTCCTCGACTTCAGGGCCCTGTTCGACGGGCACACCGTACGGCACTGGAACCTGCGCCTCAGCTCGCGCGCGATGGCGCACGGCACCGAGGCCTACGGGCTGCGCGCCGAGTGCCAGGGCAGCGTCCTCGCCTACTCCGGCGACACCGGGCCCTGCGACGCGCTCACCGAACTCGCCTCCGGGGCCGAGCTGTTCCTGTGCGAGGCGGACATCGACCGGCATCGCGAAGGCGAACGCGAGCCGCAGGTGCATCTCACGCCGGAGGACGCCGGTGAGGCCGCCCGCAAGGCGGGGGTGCGCGAGCTGTACATCACCCACGTCGGGCCCACGCTGGACCGAAAGGAAGCGACCGCCCGCGCCGCGACGGCCTTCGGCGGACCCACCCGCACCGCACGCGAGGGCGAGACCATCCCCTTCTGACGCTTCCTTTGTCAGAAGCATTGACGAAACACAGGGCTGCTCCTACCTTCAACGCGTCGTACTTCGTACGTCATATATGAGACGCGATATGTGAGATCCGATCCCGAGATCCGTGAGATCCGAGAGGCGCGCATGACCTCTGTGCCCACGCCGATCCCGTCCCGCACGCAGTATGTGCTGGAGGAGATCAAACGCCGCATCCTGACCGGGCGGCTGACGCCCGGTCAGGCCCTGGTCGAGACCGAGCTCGCCGCGCAGTTCGGGGTCTCCAAGACCCCGGTGCGCGAGGCGCTCAAGACCCTGGCCGGCACCGGACTGGTCGTCATGAGCCAGTACAAGGGCGTCACGGTGCGCATGGTGGACGCGGACATGGCGCGCGAGGTCTACGACGTACGCCTGCTCCTCGAACCCGAGGCGCTCAGGCGGGCCGTGCGCCGAGGCGCCTCCCTGGACGCCGCGCGTTCCGCGCTGACCAGGGCCGACGAGGCCACCGACACCGCCGAGCGGTCCCTGGCCAACCGGGAGTTCCACCGCGCCCTGTATCTGCCGTGCGGCAACCCGCTGCTCGGCCGGATGCTCGACGAGGTCCGCGACCAGGCCGCCCTGGTCTCCGCCGTCGCCTGGGCCGCCTCGCCCTCCTGGGAACGGGAGGCCGGCGAGCACCGCGAGATCCTGCGGCTCGCCCTGGCCGGCGACGCGGACGGCGCCGGCCGCGCCCTGCACGCCCACATCGCGTCCTTCGTGCACCGGGCGTTCCCCGAGATCGCCCAAGAGGCACAGCTACCTGAACAGGAAGGTCAGGAATGAGCAGCGTGGCGTTCGAGACCCAGCGGGCGGCCCTGGCCGACGTCGTGGCGATCCCGGTGACCCCGTTCGCCGAGGACGGCTCCGTCGACGGCGAAGCCCACCGGGCCCTGCTGCGCCGGCTGCTCGACGGCGGCATCACCACCCTCACCCCGAACGGCAACACCGGCGAGTTCTACGCCCTCACCCCCGAGGAGCGCCGGCTCGTCACGGAACTGACCATCGATGAGGCGGGGGATCGTTCAACGATCCTCGTCGGCGTCGGCCATGACGTGCCGACCGCCGTCGCCTCCGCCCGGCACGCCCGTGACCTGGGCGCGCAGATGGTGATGGTGCACCAGCCCGTCCACCCCTACGTCTCGCAGAGCGGCTGGGTCGACTACCACCGGGAGATCGCGCGGGCCGTGCCCGAGCTGGGGGTCGTCCCGTACATCCGCAACGCGCAGCTGCTCGGCGAACGCCTCGCCGAACTCGCCGACGACTGTCCCAACGTCATCGGCGTCAAATACGCCGTCCCGGACGCCTCCCGGTTCGCCGCCTTCGCGCGCGACGCCGGCCTGGAGCGTTTCGTCTGGGTCGCCGGTCTCGCCGAGCCCTACGCCCCCTCCTATTTCTCCGCGGGCGCCACCGGCTTCACCTCGGGGCTGGTGAACGTTGCCCCGGCCGTTTCGCTGAACATGATCGAAGCGCTTCGATCAGGGGATTACCCGGCCGCGATGAAAGTGTGGGAACAGATCAGGCGCTTCGAGGAGCTGCGGGCCGCGGGCGGCTCCGCCAACAACGTCACCGTCGTCAAGGAGGCCCTTGCCTCCCTTGGTCTGTGCCGCCGCGAGGTCCGCCCGCCGAGCCGGACGCTGCCCGACGGCGAGCGGGCCGAGGTTGCCGCCATAGCAGCCGGATGGTCCATATGAAGCGCTTCGACGATCTTCCCGGCGACCCGTCCCAGCAGCCTCAGCGGCGACGTCCCGAGGACCTCAGAAGTCACCAGTGGTACGGCGCCGAGGGCCTGCGCTCCTTCAGCCACCGGGCCCGCACCCGCCAGCTCGGCTACCTGCCCGAGGAGCACCTCGGCAAGCCGGTCATCGCGATTCTCAACACCTGGTCGGACATCAACCCCTGTCATGTGCACCTCCGTGAGCGCGCCCAGGCGGTCAAACGGGGCGTGTGGCAGGCGGGCGGGTTCCCACTGGAGTTCCCGGTCTCCACACTCAGCGAGACCTTCCAGAAGCCGACCCCGATGCTCTACCGCAACCTGCTCGCGATGGAGACCGAGGAACTGCTGCGCTCCTATCCGGTCGACGGGGCCGTGCTGATGGGCGGCTGCGACAAGACCACTCCCGCGCTGCTCATGGGCGCCGCCAGCGTCGACCTGCCGACGGTCTTCGTGCCGGCCGGGCCCATGCTGCCGGGCCACTGGCGCAACGAGGTCCTCGGCTCCGGCACCGACATGTGGAAGTACTGGGACGACAAGCGGGCCGGTCTCATCGGCGACTGCGAGCTGGCCGAGCTGGAGAACGGCCTCGCCCGCTCGCCTGGCCACTGCATGACGATGGGCACGGCGTCCACGCTGACGGCCGCCGCGGAGGCGCTGGGCGTGACGGTCCCGGGCGCGTCGAGCATTCCGGCCGTGGACTCGGGGCACGATCGGATGGCCGCGCAATCCGGCATGAGGATCGTTGAACAAGTCCACAAGAACCGTGTTCTCTCGTCGATCCTCACCCACGACGCCTTCGAGGACGCCGTGACGACCGTCCTGGGCCTCGGCGGCTCCACCAACGCCGTGATCCACCTCATCGCCATGGCCGGCCGGGCCGGCGTCAAACTCACCCTCGACGACTTCGACCGCATCGCCCGGACCGTCCCCGTCCTCGCCAACGTCCGCCCCGGCGGCCGGACGTACCTCATGGAGGACTTCCACTTCGCCGGCGGCCTGCCCGGCTTCCTCTCCCGGATCCCGGACCTGCTCCACCTGGACCGCCCGACCGTCTCGTACGACACGATGCGCGAGCAGCTCGCCGGTGCCCAGGTCCACAACGACGACGTCATCCGGCACCGGGACAACCCGGTGGCGAACGAGGGCGGGGTCGCCGTCCTGCGCGGCAACCTCTGCCCGGACGGCGCCGTCATCAAGCACATCGCCGCTGAGCCGCAGCTGCTCCAGCACACCGGCCCCGCGGTCGTCTTCGACGACTACCGCACCATGCAACGCACCCTCAACGACCCGGAGTTGGGCATCACCGCCGACACCGTGCTGGTGCTGCGCGGCTCCGGTCCCAAGGGCGGCCCGGGCATGCCCGAGTACGGCATGCTGCCCATCCCCGACCACCTGCTCAAGCAGGGCGTCCGGGACATGGTCCGGATCTCCGACGCCCGGATGAGCGGCACGAGTTACGGCACCTGCGTGCTGCACATCGCCCCCGAGTCGTACGTCGGCGGGCCCCTCGCCCTGGTGCGCACCGGTGACTCCATCACCCTCGACGTCGAGGGCCGCTCGCTCCGACTCAACGTGGACGACGAGGAGTTGGCGCGCCGTCGCGCCGAGTGGACGCCGCCGCCCACCCGGTACGAGCGCGGCTACGGCGCGCTCTACAACGAACAGATCACCCAGGCCGACACCGGCTGCGACTTCGAGTTCCTGGCCCGCCCGGGCAAGGTCGCGGACCCGTACGCGGGCTGAGCAGCCAGTACCGCAGCGCACACCCCTGCACAGGAAGAAAGCGCTTCCCGAACGACGCACGACTGACGCACCACGCGCACCACACACGCACCACGCACGCACGACGTAACTGAGAACGGAGAACAGTCATGGCCCAAGCCGCAGCCGTGGCGAAACCGCCCGCGCCCGGGCGGCGGCGCCGTGCCTCCGCCACGCCGCGCAGGCTGCCGTACCTGCTGATCGCGCCGGCGGCCCTGCTGATGCTGGGCTTCATCGCCTACCCGGTCATCAGCGTCTTCTACTACAGCCTGCAGAACTACAACCCCACCAAGCCATGGCGGAACGGCTTCGCGGGCTTCGACAACTTCACCAAGATCTTCACCGACGACCCGCAGTTCTGGGACACGCTGACCTTCAGCGCCAAGTGGGTCTTCGTCGAGGTCGGGCTGCAACTGCTGTTCGGGCTGGCGCTCGCGCTGATCGTCAACCAGACCTTCGTCGGCCGCTCGCTCGGCCGCGCACTGGTCTTCTCCCCGTGGGCCGTCTCCGGCGTGCTGACCTCCGCGATCTGGGTGCTGCTCTACAACTCGCAGACGGGCATCACCCGTTACCTCGCGGACATGGGCATCGGCGAGTACGGGACCAGCTGGCTCTCGGACACCTCCACCGTCTTCCCGGCGGTGGTCGTCGCCGACCTGTGGCGCGGCGTCCCCTTCTTCGCGATCCTCATCCTCGCCGACCTCCAGTCCGTGTCCAAGGACCTGTACGAGGCCGCCGAGGTCGACGGCGCCAGCCGCGTCAAGCAGTTCTGGTACATCACCCTGCCCCACCTGAAGGACGCCATCGTCCTGTCCACGCTGCTGCGCATGGTGTGGGAGTTCAACAACGTCGACCTGCTGTACACGCTCACCGGCGGCGGCCCGGCGGGGGAGACCACCACCCTCCCGCTCTACATCGCCAACACCAGCGTCGACGCACACAACTTCGGCTACGCGTCCGCCCTCACCACGGTCGCGTTCGTGATTCTGCTCTTCTGCTCGATGGTCTATCTGCGGCTGAGCAAGTTCGGAGGAGGCGACAAGTGATCACCAAGGAGGCCACCGAGGTCAGGCCCGTCCCCGTGCACCTGCCCCAGGCCGCCGACCGACGGCCGTCCAAGAGAAAGCGCGCCTGGGACGAAGCTCCGCGCTGGCAGATCTACCTCCCTCTGACGATCTATCTGGTCTTCACCCTCGTCCCCTTCTACTGGATCCTCCTCTTCGCGCTCCGCCCGGCCGGCTCGACCTCGCTCGTGCCCTGGCCCATGACCTTCGACCACTTCGAGAAGGTCTGGAACGAGCGTGACTTCGGGATCTACTTCCAGAACAGCGTGATCACCGCGGTGGCGACCCTGCTGCTCACCACCGGCGTCGCCCTGGCCGGCGGCTACGCCCTGGCCCGCTTCGACTTCAAGATCAAGCGCGGCTTCATGCTCGCCCTGCTGTGCACCCAGTTCGTGCCCGGCGCGCTGCTTCTCGTGCCGCTCTTCCAGATCTTCGCCGAGCTGAAGATGATCAACTCGCTGGCGAGCGTCATCATCGCGGAAACCGTTTTCCAGCTTCCGCTGTCGATGATCCTGATCAGCGGCTTCATCCGGAACGTGCCGTACTCCCTGGAGGAGGCCGCCTGGGTCGACGGCTGCAACCGGCTCACCGCCTTCCGGATCGTCGTCCTCCCGCTGTTGCGGCCCGGGTTGATCGCGGTCGGCTCCTTCGCCTTCGTGCACGCCTGGAACCACTTCCTGTTCGCCCTGATGTTCCTGTCGGACCAGACCAAGCAGACGATTCCGGTCGGCCTCAACACCCTGATGAGCGGGGACAGCGTCGACCTGGGCGCGCTGGCCGCGGGCGGCATCATCGCCGCCGTCCCCGTGGTGATCGTCTTCGCCTTCATCCAGAAGTGGCTGATCACCGGCTTCAGCGCGGGGGCGGTGAAGGGATGAGGATCGGAATGAAAGCCGGAATGAAAGCCGGAATGAAAGGCAGAATGAGACTCCGTCAGATCGCCGTCACAGCCACGGTGTTGGGAGCCCTCTGCGTCCCCGCCCGCGCCGACGACGCCCGGGACATCAGCCGTGACACCCTGCCCGCGAACGACGGCTGGGCCGCCGCCGGCGAGGGCACCACCGGAGGCGCGGCCGCCGACGACGCCCACGTCCACACGGTCACCGACCGCGCCGGACTCGTCCGTGCTCTCGACGGCGGCAGCGACACCCCGAAGATCATCAGGATCGCCGGGACGATCGACGCCAACACCGACGACGACGGAGACCGCCTGGACTGCGCCGACTACGCCACCGACGGCTACCGCCCGAAGGCCTACCTCGCCGCCTACGACCCCCGCACCTGGGGCGCCGCCAAGCCGAGCGGCCCGCAGGAGGAGGCCCGGCAGGCGTCGGCCGCGAAACAGGCCGAGCGGATCGTGCTGCCCGTCGGCTCCAACACCACCATCGTGGGCCTCGGCCGCGGCGCCGTCCTCAAGGGCGCGAGCCTCCAGGTCAAGAACGCCGACAACGTCATCCTGCGCAACCTCGACCTGCGCGACGCCTACGACTGCTTCCCCGTCTGGCAGCCCAACACCGGCGGCCTCGGCGACTGGAAGACGGCGTACGACAACATCTGGCTGAGCGGCGCGACCCACGTCTGGGTCGACCACATCACCGCGAGCGACCAGGGCCACCCGGACGAGGACGAGCCCACCTACTTCGCCCGCAACTACCTCCGCCACGACGGCCTGCTCGACATCACCAACGGCTCCGACCTGGTCACCGTCTCCTGGAGCCGGTTCGCCGGCCACGACAAGGCGATGCTCATCGGCAGCGGCGACACCGCCACCGGCGACCGCGGAAAACTCCGGGTAACCGTGCATCACAACCAGTTCGAGTCCGTCGTCCAGCGCGCGCCGCGCGTCCGCTTCGGGCAGGTGCACCTGTACGACAACCGGTATGTGGTCCCCGAAGGCGCTGCGTACCGCTACTCGCTCGGGGTGTCGACCGAGTCCGCGATCTACGCCGAGAACAACGCCTTCCACACCCCGGGACATGTGGAGGTCGCCGACCTGGTCAAGAGCTGGAACGGCACCGCCCTGCACCAGACGGGCACCCTTTTCAACGGCCGGCCCGTGGATCTCCTCGCCATCTACAACGCGTACAACAGCGGCAGCGAGCGGGATCTCACGGCGGACGTCGGCTGGACGCCTACCCTGCACACAAAGATCGACAGCGCCGCGGCAGCCGACCGCGAGGTGGCACGCGGCGCAGGCGCAGGGAGGATCCCATGAGCATTCCCATCGTTCTCGCGGGCGCGCGCGGCCACGGCCGCTGGCACCTGGACAACATCCGACGGCTCCAGGACAAGGGCATCGTCCGGCTGGCGGGCATCTGCGAGCTGACCCCGCTGACCCCGGCCGAGATCCCCGAGGGCCTCGGCACTCCTGAGCAGTCCGCCGACTTCGGCACGCTCCTCGACACCACCGGCGCCCGGATCGCGGTGATCTGCACCCCGATCCCGACCCACACCGACCTGGCCCTGATCGCGGCCGGCAAGGGCGTCCACCTGCTCCTGGAGAAGCCGCCCGCCCCGTCCTACGCCGAGTTCCGCCGGATGGCCGACGGGGTCGCCGAGGCGGGCGTGGTCTGCCAGATCGGCTTCCAGTCGCTGGGCTCGCACGCCGTGCCCGCGATCCGCAAGCTGATCGACGACGGTGCGATCGGCGCGGTGGACGGCGTCGGCGGCGCCGGAGCCTGGGCCCGCGCGCAGGGCTACTACCGAAGGGCGCCCTGGGCGGGCAAGCGGCGGCTGAACGGCGTCGACGTGATCGACGGCGCGCTCACCAACCCGCTCGCGCACGCCGTCGCCACCGCCCTCGCGCTGGCCGGCGCCACCCGCGCCGAGGACGTCACCGGCATCGAGACCGAACTGGCCCACGCCAACGCCATCGCCTCCGACGACACCTCCTGCGTCCGCGTCACCACCGCCGACGGCCTGCGGATCGTCGTCGCGGCCACGCTGTGCGCCGAGGACCCCGACGACCCGTACGTCGTCGTGCACGGCGACCGCGGCCGGATCACCTACTGGTACAAGCAGGACCGCGTGCTGCTCCAGCGGGCCGACCACGGCCCCGAGGAACTGGAGTACGGCAGCACCGACCTGCTGGAGAACCTCGTCGACCACCTCACCGACGGCGCGCGGCTGCTCGTCCCGCCCACCGCCACCGAGTCGTTCATGCGAGTCGTCGAGGCGATCCGGACGGCCCCCGACCCCGTGCAACTGCCCGACGACGCCTGGCACTTGATCGCTGACGAGGACCGACGCGTCGTCCCCGGCATCGACGGGCTCGTCGCGGCCGCCGCCGACACCCTCGCCCTCTACTCCGAACTGGGCGCCCCCTGGGCGTTCACGACCGCGCACCCGAAAGAGGTGAGCCCCTGATGACCGCACCGGCACCCGACTCACCGGTCGTCCTGCGTGTCGCAGGCCGCCCGGTCGGCCGGTACGTCACCCGGCCCGAGCTGCCCGCCCGGCTCTCCCCGCGCCCCTACCTGCACCCCGTCACCACCCTGGCCGGCACGGCCGTCACCGAACTGAGCCCGGCCGACCACACCCACCACCTCGGCGTCGGTGTAGCCGTACCCGACGTCGAGGGGCACAACTTCTGGGGCGGCCGTACCTACGTCCGCGACCAGGGCCCGACCGAGCTCGACAACCACGGCGCCCAGCGCCACGGCTCCTTCCAACTCCGCGACCCCGACGGCTTCGTGGAGGAGCTGCGCTGGGTCGCCTCCGGAACCGAGCTGCTGCGCGAGCGCCGTACGGTCGCGGCCACCGAACTCACCGACACGGCCTGGGCGTTGGACTTCACCTTCTCCCTCACCAACGTCACCTCCGCACCCCTGTCCATCGGCAGCCCGGCCACCAACGGCCGCCCCGGCGCGGCCTACGGCGGCTTCTTCTGGCGCGCCCGGAAGGAGGACGCGGCCCCCGACGTCTTCACCGCCGACGCCGAGGGCGAGGCCTCGATCCACGGGACCCGCGCCGACTGGCTCGCCCTGGCGGGCGCCGGCTGGACGCTCGTCTTCGCGGGCGCCACCGACGCCACCCGCCGCGACCCCTGGTTCGTCCGCACCGCCGAGTACCCGGGCGTCGGCTCCTCGCTGGCCTCGGCCGAGCGGCTGCCGATCCCGCCCGGCGAGACGGCCGTCCGCCGCATCGTCACCGTCGTCGCCGACGGCCGCCCGGACCGCGGCGAAGCGGCGGCCCTGGTCAGGAAGGCGGTCACCCAGTGACGGACGAGCAGCCACTGAGGGACGAGCAGCTACTGACGGACGAGCAGTCCGGGATGTACACGAACCCGATCCTGAACGCCGACTGGTCCGACCCGGACGTCGTGCGCGTGGGCGACGACTTCTACCTCACCGCCTCCAGCTTCGGCCGCGCCCCCGGTCTGCCGCTGCTGCACTCGCGCGACCTGGTCCACTGGACGCTGGTCGGGCACGCCCTCGAACGCCTGGAACCGGCCGAGGAGTTCAGGACCCCGCGGCACGACTGCGGTGTCTGGGCGCCCTCGCTCCGGCACCACGACGACCGTTTCTGGATCTTCTGGGGCGACCCCGACCAGGGCATCTTCCAGGTCAACGCGCCCGAGATCAGGGGCTCTTGGAGCCGTCCGCACCTGGTGAAGGCGGGCAAGGGGCTCATCGACCCCTGCCCGCTGTGGGACGAGGAGAGCGGCGAGGCCTACCTGGTGCACGCCTGGGCGAAGTCCCGGGCCGGCGTCAAGAACCGGCTCACCGGGCACCGGATGCACCCGGAGGGAACGGCCGTCCTCGACGAGGGCAAGCTGATCGTCGAAGGCGACCGGATCCCCGGCTGGTTCACCCTCGAAGGGCCGAAGCTCTACCGCCACGACGGCTGGTACTGGATCCTCGCGCCCGCCGGGGGAGTGGAGACCGGCTGGCAGGGCGCGCTGCGCGCACGGGACTTCTTCGGCCCCTACGAGGAGCGGATCGTCCTGGCACAGAAGGACACCGAGGTCAACGGCCCCCACCAGGGCGGCTGGGTGCGCACCGCGTCCGGCGAGGACTGGTTCGTGCACTTCCAGCAGCGCGGCGCCTACGGCCGGGTCGTCCACCTCCAGCCCATGCGCTGGGGGACGGACAGCTGGCCGGTCATCGGCGACGAGGGCGCCCCCGTCCTGGCGCACCGGCGGCCCGACCTGCCCGCCGCGCCGCCGGTGGCGCCCGCGACCGACGACGACTTCCCCGGTGGACGCTTCGGCCGCCAGTGGTCGTGGACGGCCAATCCGCAGGACGGCTGGGCCACCCAGCACTCCGCCGACGGACTGCGCCTGACCTGCGTACGGACGGCCGACGCGCACGATCTGCGCACCCTGCCGAACGTCCTCACCCAGCGCCTGCCCGGGCTGCCGTCCGCCGTCGAGGTGGAGCTGCGGCTGCACAGCGAGGAGCCGGGAGCACGCGCCGGTCTTGCGGTCCTCGGGGACGCCTTCGGCTGGATCGGCCTCCAGCGGGGAGCCGACGGCGCCGTCCACCTCGTGCATCGCTTTGCGGAACCGGTTGCGGAAACGGAGCGGGACGCGGCCCATCCACGGCTCGCCCCCGAGGGCCGGGCGCGACTGCGCATAGAAATCGGTTCCGGAGCCCGTTGCCGATTCGCCTACGACGTCGGCGACGGCGAGGGCCTGCGCTATTCAGGTCCCGTCTTCGCCGCGACCCCGTGGCGCTGGGTCGGCGCCCTGCTCGGCCTCTTCGCCCTCGCGCCCGTCGGGATGGGCCACGCCGGGGCGGCCTCGTTCGACGCGTTCCGGATCAGACCTCTCTGACTCACTTTCCCTGTACGCCTGTTGGGAGCCGCAATGTCGCACTTCCCTAGCAAGCGCTTGCCGAGACCGGGTGCGGTCCTGGCGGCCGTCGTCGGCCTGGTGGCGGCTCTGTGCCTGGGCGCCGTCGGCGAGACCGAAGCCACCGCCGCGCCGAACGCTGTTGCCGTGCCGAACACCGCCGCTGCGCCGCATGCCGCCGACGGGGCGGAGGCCGCCGATGGGGCGGAAGCCGCTGGCGGGGCGGAGGCCGGGGTGGCTTCCGCCGGTGCGGCGGACCGTTGGACCGACCGGGCCCATGGCTTCGCCTCGCTCGCCGGCGGCACCACCGGAGGCGCCGGCGGCAAGGTCGTCACGGTCGCCGACCAGGCCTCGCTGGCGCGGTACGCGGCCGCCGAGGAGCCGTACGTCATCCGGGTCAAGGGCGCGGTGGCCGTCGAGCCCTTCGGCTCCGACATCGTCGTGACCTCGAACAAGACGATCATCGGCGTCGGCGACACCGGCGAGATCGTGCACGGCGAACTGCATCTGAACCCCGGCACGCACAACGTGATCATCCGCAACCTGACGATCCGCGACTCCTACGTCGAGGGCGACTGGGACGGCAAGACGACCGACTTCGACGCGATCCAGCTGGACACCGTCGACCACGTCTGGATCGATCACAACCGCTTCACGCACATGGGCGACGGACTGCTCGACATCCGCAAGGACAGTCAGTACGTCACCGTTTCCTACAACCGGTTCACGAACCACAACAAGGCGTTCGGCATCGGCTGGACGACCAATGCCCTCACCCAGATCACCATCGACCACAACTGGTTCACCGGCACCAAGCAGCGCAATCCCTCGGCGGACAACTGCGCCTACGCCCACCTGTACAACAACTACGTCTCCGCGCAGGTCGTCGACGGGGACCCGGTGTGGACGTACGGGAACTGGTCGCGGGGCCGCACGAAGATGGTCATCGAGAACGGTTACTACGACGGTGTCCAGCACCCCTACCAGGCGGACGCGACCGCCGAGCTGGTGCAGCGCGGGTCGATCCTGAAGAACACCAGTGGACGCACCGACGCATGGGGCGCGGCCTTCGATCCGCGGGAGTTCTACGCCTACCGGCTGGATCCCGCGGCCGCGGTTCCCGCGCTGGTCACCCGCTACTCCGGACCGCAGAAGCGGATCGGCGCCGCCGTGACGCTGCACGTTCCGGCCGATTACCCGACCGTCCAGTCCGCCGTCGACGCCGTGCCCGAGGGCAACGCCGACGCCGTGACCGTGGCCGTCGCGCCGGGCACGTACCGCGAGAAGGTCCTCGTCCCGGCGACCAAGCCGAACCTCCTGCTCCTGGGGACCGGCCGCGATCGCTCGGACACCGTCATCGTCCACGACACGCCCGCCGCGTACGGGGGCTCGACGGGAAGCGCCACCGTCCGGATCGCCGCGAACGACGTCACCGCCCGCAACCTGACCTTCAGCAACGACTTCGACGAGGCCGCGGTCGAGCTGAACGGCGAGCAGGCGCTCGCGATGAAGACGACCGGCGACCGGATCGTCTTCGAGAACACCGCCTTCCTGGGCAACCAGGACACGCTGATGACCGACAGCCCCAAGCTGACCACCGTCAGCCGGGTCTACCTCCGCGACTCCTACATCGAGGGCGACGTCGACTTCGTCTACGGGCGGGCCACGACCGTGATCGACCGCTCGGTCATCCGGCTGCTGAGCCGCGGATCGACCACCAACAACGGTTACCTGACGGCGGCTTCGACCTGGACCGGCAACCCCTACGGGTTCCTGATCACCCGGTCGAAGGTCGTCAGCGACGCCCCGGCCGACTCCTTCCATCTGGGACGGCCGTGGCATCCGGGCGGGGAGCCGGCGGCGGTCGCGCAGGTGCTGATCCGGGACACCGTGCTGCCGGCGGCGGTCAAGTCCACGCCGTGGACCGACATGAGCGGGTTCTCGTGGCGCGACGCGCGGTTCGCCGAGTACCGCAACCACGGGCCCGGCGCGACCGCCTCGGCCGACCGGCCGCAGCTGACCGACGCCGACGCGAAGGCGTACACCGTCGCGAACTACCTCAAGGGCACGGACGGCTGGGCGCCGTACGCCCGCACCGGCACCGCCGCCCACTGACCCCGGTCCCCGGGGGCGCCACTCACCGACCCCCCACAACTTCATATCTCCGTCGGGATCCAGAAGAAGAGAGCCGATCACATGAAGAGCAGCATCCGCAGAAGCAGGCGCGCCGCCCTGGCCGTCGCCCTGGGCTCCGTGCTCGCGCTGACCGCCACCGCCTGCGGCGACGACGGCAGCGGCGCGGCGGGGGACAAGGGGGGCGACGGCTCCGGCAAGGGCGAGATCACGTTCTGGGACAACAACGGCGGTGTCCGCACCGACATCTGGAAGGAGATCATCGCCGACTTCGAGAAGGCGAACCCGGACATCAAGGTCAAGTACGTCGGGGTGCCCGCCGACAGCGTCCAGTCCAAGTACGACACCGCCATCCAGGGCGGCGGACTGCCCGACGTCGGCGGCGTGGGCACCGCCATGCTCGCCGAGGTCGCCGCCCAGGGCGCGCTCGAACCGCTGGACGACCGGATCGCGAAGAGCCCGCTGAACAGCCAGCTCAACGCCAAGTTCCTCGACGGCGTCAAGGCGGCCGGCATCGACGGCAAGGCGTACACCGTGCCGACCTCCGCCAACAACGGCACCCTGTGGTACCGCACCGACCTGTTCCAGACGGCGGGTCTGGACGCGCCGACCACCTGGACGAATTTCTACGCGGCCGCCGACAAGCTGACGAACAAGGACAAGAACGCGTTCGGCTACACCATCCGCGGCGGCGCCGGATCCATTGCCCAGGCGCTCGACGCCACCTACGGGCAGAGCGGCATCACCACGTTCTGGAACGGCGACAAGACCACGCTCAACGACCCCAAGAACGTGGCCGCGCTGGAGAAGTACGTCGGTCTGTACAAGAAGGACACCCCGTCCGCCGACGTCAACAACGACTTCACCAAGATGGTCGCCCAGTGGGACTCCGGCACCATCGGCATGCTGAGCCACAACCTCGGCTCCTACGGCGACCACCAGAAGGCGCTGGCCGGCAAGTTCAAGGGCATTCCCGCGCCGACGCAGGACGACGGCACGCGCGTGCAGGTCTCCAACCCGGTCGACGGACTCGGGCTGTTCAAGTCCAGCAAGAACAAGACGGCCGCCTGGAAGTTCATCGAGTTCGCCGCGTCGCACGAGTCGAACAGCAAGTGGAACAAGACCGCGGGACAGGTGCCGGCGAACCTGGAGGCGGCGCAGGACAGCTGGGTGCAGGAGTCCGAGCCGACGAAGCTGGCCGCCGAGGCGCTGGCGGGCACCACCACGAAGATCGTGCAGCTGCCCTACTACCTGCCCGACTGGAACACGATCTCGAAGGCCGACAACGAGCCGAACTTCCAGAAGGTGCTGCTCGGGAAGATGAGCGCGAAGGACTTCCTGGACACGGTGGCCGAGCAGTTGAACACGGCGCAGGCCGACTGGAAGAAGAACCACGCGTAGTCGCACGGCTTCGATCGCGGGGGGCTGCGGGTCCGTTGTGGCCGGTCGCGCAGCCCCCCGCGCCCCAGGGAATTTCACCGAACCCTCGTCGAGAGGTGCACCCTCGTGTCTCTTACCCGCAGGCAGGTCACCTCGGCGGCGCTTGCCGCCCTCCCTCTCGGTGCGGTCGCCGCCGCACCTGCCCGGGCCGGCGCCGATCGGCCGCGCACGCTCTACATCGCCGGTGACTCCACCGCCGCCCAGAAGTACGCCGACGCCGCGCCCGAGACCGGGTGGGGCATGGCGCTGCCCTTCTTCCTCCGGGCCGACCGGCCCGTCGCCAACCATGCGGTGAACGGGCGCAGTTCCAAGAGCTTCGTCGACGAAGGCCGGCTGGACGCCGTCCTCGCGGCCATCCGGCCGGGGGACTTCCTGCTGATCCAGTTCGCGCACAATGACGAGAAGACCACCGATCCGACCCGCTACACCGAGCCCTGGACGACGTACCAGGACTACCTGCGCCGCTATATCGGCGGCGCCCGTGCCAAGGGCGCGCGGCCGGTGCTCGCGACGCCCGTCGAGCGGCGCAGGTTCGACGCGGACGGGAACGCCCTGCCGACGCACGGCGAGTACCCCGCCGCCATGCGCGCGCTCGCCGCGGCGGAAGGCGTGGCGCTGCTGGACGTCCAGGCCCTGTCCCTCGCGCTGTGGCAGGAGCTCGGGGTCGAGGAGACCAAGACGTACTTCAACTGGACCGCGACCGAGCAGGACAACACGCACTTCAATCCGCCGGGCGCGATCGCCGTGGCGCGGCTCGTCACACGGGAGTTGCTGCGGACGCGGGTGCTCGCGCCGTGTGACGTCCGCAGGCTGCACGACGAGATCCCCACGTCCTGGATCAGCTGGCCCGAGTCGCTGTCGTAACCGCTTCCGCAACCGTTCGCACCACCGCTGTCGTAACCGTTCTCGCAACAAAGAGGAGACCCGCACAGTGCGTACACAGATATGTCATGCACGCGTCATTGGTGCGCTGGTGGGGTGCACCGCGCTGGTGCTGTCCGTCACCGGCACGGCGTCCGCCGCCCAGGTGGAATCCACCTCCCGCTCCGCCTCCGCCTCCCCCTCCGCCGTCCGCGACCTCGGCCGGCAGGTCCTCGCCGCGAACGACGGCTGGGCGGCGTACGGGACCGGGACCACCGGCGGCTCGGCCGCCGACGCCGACCACGTCTACACCGTCACCACCTGGGCCGAGTTCAAGGCGGCCCTCGCCGCCGCCGGCTCGGCCCCGAAGATCATCAAGGTGAAGGGCGTCATCGACGCCGTCGCGGAGGGCTGTGACGCCTTCGCCGCAACCGGTTACGACTTCGACGCCTACCTCGCCCGGTACTCGCCCGAGGCCTGGGGCCTGGACACCGACCTCAGCGCCGAGCCCGACGACAGCCCCGAGGGGCTGCGGCGCGCCTCCGCCGCCGCCCAGGACAAGGCCATCAAGGCGAACATCCCCGCCAACACCACCATCGTCGGCGTCGGGAGAAACGCCGGGTTCAAGGGTGTCAGCCTGCAGATCAAGGCCGTCGACAACGTGATCATCCGGAACCTCGCCTTCGAGTCGCCCCTCGACTGCTTCCCGCAGTGGGACCCGACCGACGGGGCCACCGGCAACTGGAACTCCGAGTACGACACCGCCGTCGTCTACGGCTCCACGCATGTGTGGCTGGACCACAACACGTTCACCGACGGCTCGCACCCGGACAGCGCCGCGCCCACCTACTTCGGGATGCTCTACCAGCAGCACGACGGCGAGCTGGACGTGGTGCGGGGCGCCGACTACGTAACCGCTTCCTGGAACGTCTTCACCGAGCACGACAAGACGATCCTCGTCGGCAACAGCGACAGCGAGTCCACGGCCGTCGGCGACCGGGGGCATCTGAAGGTGACCTTCCACCACAACCTGTTCTCGAACCTGGTCGAGCGCGCGCCCCGGGTCCGCTTCGGACAGGTCGACTCCTACAACAACCACTTCGTCGCGAACGGCGACTTCGCCTACAGCTTCGGCATCGGCAAGGAGTCCCAGCTCGTCGCCGAGCACAACGCGTTCACGCTGCCGACCGGGGTCAGCGCGGCCAAGGTGCTGAAGCGGTGGAACGTGGCGCCGCTCACCGCCGCCGACAACTACGTCAACGGCACGCTCACCGACCTCATCGCCGTGCACAACGCGGAGATCCCCGCCGAGACCCTCGAGTCCGGCGCGGGCTGGACGCCGACCCTGCGCACCAAGGTCGACCCCGCCAGGTCGGTCCCCGGCATCGTCGACTGCGGCGCGGGCGCGGGACGCCTGGGCTGATCCGCCGGGCCGATCCCCGTCCCCCACGGCTGCCGGGGCGGCGCCTCGCTCCGCCCCGGCCACCTCAAGCCCGCCACCAAGGAGCACCCGCATGCATCCCGTTTCAAGAAGGCGGTTCCTCGCCGCATCCGCGGGGGCGGCCGCCGCGCTCGGCCTCGCCGCACCGCCAGCCGGGGCCGCCGGGGCCGCTGGGGCCGCTGGGGCCGCCGGGGCCGCCGGGGCCGCGACGACCGCCGCCGGCAGGCGCCCGTTCGGCCGCTACGGTTCCCCGGCCGCCCGCCGCACCCCGCAGACCCTGTACGTCGACCCGCTCGGCCGGGGCGACTTCACCGGCGTCAAGGACGCCGTCGCCGCCACCACCGGCAGCGGCTGGACCCTCGTCCTCGCGCCGGGCGTGTACCGCGAGACGGTCGCCCTCGACGTCACCCGCCCCGAAGCCACCTGGATCGGCGCCGCCGAGAACGCGAAAGACGTAGTAATCGTCTACGACAACGCCGCCGGCACGCCCAAGCCGGGCGGCGGCACCTACGGCACCACCGGGTCGGCCACCACGACCGTGCAGGCCGACGGCTTCAGCGCCCGCTGGATCACCTTCGCCAACGACTGGCTGCGCGCCGACCACCCCGACATCGCCGGCACCCAGGCCGTCGCCATCAAGGTCCAGGGCGACCGCTCCGCCTTCCACCATTGCCGCTTCCTCGGCCACCAGGACACCCTGTACGCCGACTCCCGCGCCCTGACCGTCTTCGCCCGCCAGTACTTCCACCGCTGCTACATCGAGGGCGACGTCGACTTCGTCTTCGGCCGGGCGACCGCGGTGTACGAGGACTGCCACTTCCGCACCCTGAACCGCACCGACCTGACGGCCGCCCCGTACGGGTTCGTCTTCGCCCCCTCCACGGCGGGCGCCAACCCGCTCGGCCACCTGGTGACGCGCAGCCGGGTGAGCAGCGCCGCCCCCGACGCCTTCTACAAGCTGGCCCGCCCCTGGGTGCCCAGCTCCGACACCACCGCCCGACCCGCACTCACTGTGCGGGACACCCACCTCGGCCCCGGCATCGACGCGATCGCCCCCTACACCAACATGTCGGACGCCTTCCCCTGGCAGAGCCAGCGCTTCGCCGAGTACCGCAACACCGGCCCGGGCGCGATCGTCACCGTCCCCGAGAACCGGCCCCAACTCACCCGGGAGCAAGCTGAGTCGGCGACCCGCGAAACCTACCTCGGCGACTGGCGACCGTGGAAGGACGTGTGCTGACATGCGCCGACGCACCCTGCTCACGAACATGGCCGGGATGGCCGGCATGGCCGCGACGGCCGGGGGCCTGATCGCCGCCGGGGCGGCCCCCGCCCTCGCCACCGGATCCCGCCGTGTCCTGCACGTCCGCCGCGGCGACTCCCTCCAGCGGGCCGTCGACGCGGTCACCGGCCCCGGCTGGACGATCGTCGTCCACCCCGGCACTTACCGCGAGGTCGTCAACATCCCTGCGAGCAAAGCAGAGTTGACCCTGCGCGGCGCCGACCGCGACCCCCGGGCCGCCGTTCTCGTCCACGACAACGCCAACGGGACGCAGAAGCCAGACGGTTCGGGCACCTACGGCACCGCGGGCTCCGCCACCTTCACCTCCGCCGCGCCCGGACTCACCGTCCGCGACCTCACCCTCGCCAACGACTGGCTGCGCGCCGACCACCCCGAGATCACCGGCACCCAGGCGGTGGCCGCCTATGTCACCGGCGACCGCACGCACTTCGACAACGTCCGCCTCCTCGCCCACCAGGACACCCTCTTCGCGGACACCACCGCGCTGGACGCCTTCGACCGGCAGTACTTCCACCGCTGCTACATCGAGGGCGACGTCGACTTCGTCTTCGGGCGGGGCCGGGCGGTCTTCGACGCCTGCCACTTCCACACGCTCCAGCGGGACGTGGCCTTCACCCCCAAGGGCATGGTCTTCGCCCCGGCCACCGCCCGCGCCAACCCCTACGGGTTTCTCGCCCTGCGCGGCCGGATCACCTCCGGTGCCGAGGACGCGGCATACAAGATCGCCCGGCCCTGGGTGCCGTCGTACGAGACGACCGCCTGGCCCTCGCTGGTCGTGCGGGACACCTGGATCGGCCCCGGGATCGACGCCGTAACCCCTTACGTCAACATGCGCGACGCCTACCCCTGGCAGACCATGCGATTCAGGGAGTACGCCAACTCCGGGCCGGGCGCGGTGACAACGGTTCCCGAAAACCGTCCGCAACTGACCGCCGCGGAGGCGGCCACGCACACCCGGCGCACCTATCTCGGGGACTGGAAGCCCTATGGGCGCCCGTGACCCGGCGGCGCTGGGGCGCAGGGCGTTCGTGGCGGGGACCGGGGCCACGCTGCTGACAGGAGGAGCGGCAGCCACACCCGCGCAGGCCACCACACCCGCGCAGGCCGCCGCCACGCCCGTACAGGAGGCTGCCACAGCCGCCGCCGTCGTGGACGGGCCTCTGCCCGACTTCCACCCCGCCCTCAAAGCCGCGCTGACCTTCCCCCTGGCCTGGGGAAACTCCCCGATCCGCGACTTCCGCAGCTGGCGCCGGACCGCCCGCGCCAAGGTCGAGGAACTGCTGATCGTCGGCAGGGAGGACCCGGACCGGACCCCGTACGCCCCCGAGTTCAGCGATCGACATCAACAGGACGGCTACAGCGGCGAGTTGGTGACCGTCTCCCTCACCCGCCACGAACGCGTCCGTGCCGTGCTCCTCACCCCGGACGGCCCCGGCCCCTTCCCGGCCGTGCTCCTGCTGCACGACCACGGGGCGAAGTTCGACATCGGCAAGGAGAAGTTGGTCCGGCCCTGGTACGACGACACCCGGCTCGCCTCGGCGCAAGCCTGGTCGCAGCGTTACTTCAGCGGACGGTTCGTCGGCGACGAACTGGCCCGGCGCGGATACGTCGTGCTCTGCGCGGACGCCCTCGGCTGGGGCGATCGCGGCCCCCTCGGCTACGACCAACAGCAGTCCCTCGCCTCCAACTTCTTCAACCTCGGCTCCTCGCTCGCCGGACTCATGGCCCGCGAGGACGTCAGCGCCGCCGGATTCCTGGCCGGCCTCGACCGGGTCGACCCGGGCAGGATCGCGGCCGTCGGGTTCTCGATGGGCGCCTTCCGCGCCTGGCAGACGGCCGCGCTCAGCGACGACCTCGCCGCCGCGGCGGCCGTCTGCTGGATGACCGGCCTCAAGGAAATGATGGTGCTCGGCAACAACACCCTGCGCGGGCAGTCCTCTTACTACCTGCTCCACCCCGGGCTTCCCCGGTACCTCGACTTCCCCGACGTGGCGAGCATCGCCGCACCCGGGCCGATGCTGTTCTTCGACGGCGGACTCGATCCGCTGTTCCCCGCCGACGGCGTCCGTGTCGCCCACGAGAAGCTGCGCGCCGTCTGGCGCTCCCGCCACGCCGAGGAGCGGTTGCACCTGAAGACCTGGCCCGATCTCGGCCATGTCTTCGTCGACCGCATGCAGGACGAGGTCTTCACATGGCTCGACTCCGTCCTGTCGTGAACCACCGTCATCACCTTCACCACCGTCACCACCCTCACCACCGTCACCACCCTCCCCATCCGCACGAGAAAGGACCGCACTCCATGTCTCGTCGTACCGCTCTCAGCGCCCTCGCCGCCCTCACCCTGGGCGCCGGGCTCGCCGTCGTCCTGCCCACCCAGGCCCAGGCCGCGACCGTGGTCGTCAGCAACTCGACCGACCTGTCCAACGCCATCAAGAACGCCACCGCCGGCACCGTCATCCAGGTCCGCGCCGGCACCTACTACCCGACGGCCACCCTCCAGTCCACGGCCAACGGCACCTCCTCCGCGCCGATCACGCTCACCGCGTACGGCTCGGAGACGGTGAAGATCGACGGCTCGTCGCTCCCCGACGGCGACTGGATCTTCAAGCTGACCGCCGACTACTGGAACGTCTCCAACCTGACCTTCCAGAACTCCCCGGACAGCGCGGTCGTCTGCCAGTCCTGCACCGGCACCAACTGGAACAACATCAAGACCATCAACGGCGGCGACTCCGGCTTCACCCTCACCGGAGACGGGACCGTGAACAACACGGTCAAGAACATCGACTCCTACGGTCACTACGACGCCGCGAACCACGGCGAGAACGCCGACGGCATCGCCGTGAAGTACGGCTCCGGCTCCGGCAACCTCATCACCGGCGCCCGCCTCTACAACAACTCGGACGACGGACTGGACTTCTGGTCCTTCTCGTCGCCCGTCACCGTCGAGCACACCTGGGCCTTCGGAAACGGCGTCAACCGCTGGTCGGACTCGGCCTTCGCGGGCGACGGCAACGGCTACAAACTGGGCGGCGACGGCGAGGTCGTCGCGCACGTCGTCAACAATTCGGCCGCCTGGGGCAACGCCGGAAACGGTTTCACCGAGAACTCCAACACCGGGGCGATCGTCATCAACCGCACCACCGCCTACGCCAACAGCAAGTGGGGCTACTACTTCGCCACCGGCTCCGCCAAGCTCGGCAAGAACCTGGCGGTGAGCAACGGCGGCGGCTCGGTCAACAAGGGCTCGGCCGTCACCTCGGCCGGCAACAACTGGGACTCCGGCATCGCGACGCCCGCATTCAGGTCCACGGACGCGAGCACCACGTACAACGCCCGCAGTTCCAGCGGCACTCTGCCCGCGACCACGTTCCTCACGACCGGCTCGACGACCATCGGCGCAACGATGAACTGATCGTCGAGACGTCGAGGGCGTCTCTCTAGGAGTCGCCCTCGTCGCTCTCGTCGCTCTCGTGGGAGGCGAAGTCGCCGCCCACGGACCCCTGTTGCTTCTGCGATGCGCCGGTGACCGCGTAGGTGTCGTCCTTCGCGTCGCGACCGCCGCGGTCGTGGTCGTACTGCCCGGCGAACACCCACTCGCCCACGGGGACCGTACGGCCGTCCTTGAGCACCCAGGTGTAGACCAGGAAGCCGTCCCGCTCGGCCGCCGTGAACGTGAAGTCGCCCTCGGGCAGCGAACGCCAGGCGCCGGCCGACGAGACGCCGCCGGTCTGCGCGACCTTCAATTGCACGGTCAGCTCGGTGAGCACCTCGGACGACTTCAGCGTGATGTTGCTCTGCGCCCAGAAGTCGTTGCTGTGCGGGTCGACCGAGCCGTCCGACCACAGCGGGCCGTCCTCCTCGTCGCCCGTGCCCGGCAGCAGCGTGGCCGCGGGCGCGGAGGGCGTCGCGGCGGGGCTCTTCGGCGCGGAGCCGCTCGGCCGCACCGGGTCCTGCACGCCCGTGCCGGCGCTCGGCGTGGCCTTCGGCGAGGCCGGCGGGCGGCTCGTCGCGTCCGGCGACTCGATCGGCGGCGAGGAGACGGACACCGTCTGCTGCGCCGGGGCGGTGTCGTCCTTCACCGCGGAGGCCACCGCGTAGCCGCCGATCGCCAGCATGCCCGCGACCGCCGCCGTGGCGCCGACGATCCGCGTCCAGCCCCACAGGGCCGGGCGGGTGGCCCGGTGATCGAACCGCTCCTGCTCCTGTGTCTGCCCCGCCATGCCGCGCTCGACCCGGGCCAGGATGCGCGCCCGGTCGGGCTCGTGCGCCTCGGCCGCCTCGTGCAGCCGGGCGCGCAGTTCGTCGTGCACGTCCCGCTGCATCGTCATCGGTTCCTTCCTCCGATCTGGCCGGTGCGCACCATCGCAGGCACCTTGAGCGGAGTTCCCTTGGCGCCGAGCAGCTTCTGCAACTCGGCCATCCCCTTCGAGGTCTGGCTCTTCACCGTACCGACCGAGACCCCCAGGGCGAGCGCGGTGTCCTTCTCCGAGAGGTCGAAGGCGTGCCGGAGCACCACGCAGGCGCGTTTGCGGAACGGAAGTCTACGCAGCGCCGACTGCACGTCCACCACGCCCGCGACGTCCGGGTTCTCGGTCTTCTCCTCGCGCTGCGACCAGAACAGCGCGATCCTGCGGCGCTCCCGGACGGCGCTGCGGATGCGGGTGCGGGCGAGGTTGGCGACGACCCCGCGGGCGTACGCCACCGGATGGTCGGCGGCCCGCACCCGGTCCCAGCGGTTCCACAGGGCGAGGAGCGCGTCCGCGGCCAGGTCGTCGGCGGCGTCGGCCTCACCGGTCAGCAGATGGGCGAGCCGGGAGAGTTCGGCGTAGTGGCGGTCGAAGAAGGCATGGAACTCCACGGAGGCGGCGTCGTCGACGACTGTGCCCACGGGTGACCTCTTCTCGCGTGACTGTGCATGTCATGTGGATGACCTGCAGACTTCCCGGGGAGGAGCCGGGGGAGATCCGGAAGCGTAGCAGTGACACAACTCCTGGATTGGTACGGGGGTTCGAACATCATGTGACCTCGGGAAGCCGCGCGGGGGCCCGATTCCGTAACACGGCGAAAACCTGAGCACGGTTCAACGAGGGAACAATCCAGCCAGCATCCGCACCCGATCATGCACGCAGCAGGGGAGTTGCACGTGAACAGCGTCGACCGGTTCTTCAGGATCTCCGAGCGGGGATCCACCTTCGGCCGTGAGATACGCGGCGGTTTCGCCACGTTCTTCACCATGGCCTACATCCTTGTCCTGAACCCCATCATCCTGGGCAGCGCAAAGGACAAGTTCGGGCATCAGCTCGACGCCGTCCAACTCACCACCGCCACCGCCCTGGTGGCCGCGGTCATGACGATCATCATGGGCGTCGCCGGCAACCTGCCCCTCGCGCTCGCCGCCGGCCTCGGCCTCAACGCGGTCGTCGCCTTCCAGATCGCCCCGCTGATGAGCTGGGACGACGCGATGGGCCTCATCGTGCTGGAGGGTCTGCTGATCTGCGTGCTGGTGGTGACCGGTTTGCGCGAGGCCGTCATGCACGCCATCCCGCAGGCGCTGAAGCAGGCGATCAGCGTCGGCATCGGCCTGTTCATCGCCTTCATCGGCTTCGTCGACGCCGGCTTCGTCACCCGGATCCCCGACATCGCGGGCACCACCGTCCCCGTGCAGCTCGGCGGCACCGGCACCCTCTCGGGCTGGCCGGTCCTGGTCTTCTGCCTCGGCGTGCTGCTGACCGTCGGCCTGCTCGCCCGCAAGGTCAAGGGCGCGATCCTGATCAGCATCGTCACCATGACGGTGCTCGCGATCGTCATCGACTCGCTCGCCGACATCAAGTCCTGGGGCCTGACGACGCCGTCCTGGCCGGACGAGATCGTCGACACCCCGGACTTCGGGCTCCTCGGCCACTTCAGCCTGTTCGGCGCGTTCGGCGAGGCCGGCGCCGTCACCGTCGTCCTGCTGATCTTCACGCTCGTGCTGTCCGACTTCTTCGACACCATGGGCACTGTCGTCGGCATCAGCGCGGAGGCCGGACTCCTCGACGAGCAGGGGCAGGTGCCCCACCTCGGCCGCGTGCTGCTCATCGACGGCGCTGCGGCGGTCGCGGGCGGCGCGGCCTCCTCGTCCTCCGCGACCTCCTACATCGAGTCGGCGGCCGGTGTCGGCGAGGGTTCGCGCACCGGCTTCTCCAACCTGGTCACCGGCGGTCTGTTCGCCCTCGCCCTGTTCCTGACGCCGATCCTCACCATCGTCCCGCTCCAGGCGGCCGCCCCGGCCCTGGTCGCCGTCGGCTTCCTGATGATGACCCAGGTCAAGAACATCGACTGGGACAAGTACGAGATCGCCATCCCGGCGTTCCTGACCATCGCCGTGATGCCGTTCACGTACTCCATCACCAACGGCATCGGCGCGGGCTTCGTCGCGTACGTGCTGATCAAGACGGTGCTCGGCAAGGCGAAGGACGTGCACTGGCTGTTGTGGGGGGCTTCGGTGCTGTTCGTCGTGTACTTCGCGATCGACCCGATCGAGCAGGTTCTGGGCGTGAAGTAATACGGTTCGCTGCGCGACCAGCTCGGGCCCGTTGTGGCTGGTCGCGCAGTTCCTCGCGCCCCTAGGGGGTGCGCCCCAGGGGGTTACTTCAGAGCCGCCTCCATCATTGCCCTCGCCACCGGGGCCGCCAGGCCGTTGCCGCTGACCTCGGAGCGGGCCGCGTCCGACTGTTCGACCACGACCGCCACGGCCACCTGCTTGCCGGAGGAGTCGGACTTCCCGTAGGACGTGAACCAGGCGTACGGCGCCTTGCTGTTGTTCTCGCCGTTCTGGGCCGTGCCCGTCTTCCCGCCCACGGTGACGCCGTCGATGAGCGCGTTCGTGCCCGTGCCCTTCTCGACGACCGTCTGCATCGCCGACTGCAACTGCTCGGCGGTGTCGGAGCTGACGATCTGCGTGGACGACGCGTCGTCGTCGTAGTCCGTCAGGACATCGCCGCTGCCGTCGGTGATCTGCGCGACCATGTGCGGCGAGACCAGCTTGCCGCCGTTGGCTATGGCGGCCGACACCATCGCCATCTGCAGCGGGGTCGCCGTCACGTCGAACTGGCCGATGCCGGTCAGGGCCGTGGACGACTCGTCCATGTCGGACGGGTACACGCTCGGGTACGCGCGCACCGGCACGTCCTGGCTCTGGTCGTTGAAGCCGAACTTCTCGGCCGTCGCCTTCAGTTTGTCCTGCCCGAGCTCGACGGCCATGTGCGCGAACACGTTGTTGCAGGAGTACTGCAGCGCGACCCGGATCGTGGCGTTCTCACAGGGCGCGGACGTGTTCTCGTTCGCCAGGACCGTCCGCGTGCCCGGCAGGGTGTACGGGTCCTCGCTGTCGGTCTTCTCGTCCACCGACGAGTACAGCCCGTCCTCCAGCGCGGCAGCCGCCACCACCAGCTTGAACGTCGAGCCCGGGGCCAGCGGCTGGCGCAGCGCCCGGTTGGTGAGCGGTTTGTCGGAGTCCGCGTTCAGTGACTTCCAGGCCGTCCCCGCGGTGTTGGCGTCGGTGAGCGACGAGGGGTCGTACGACGGCGTCGACACGACCGCGAGGATCCGGCCGGTCGTCGGGTCGATCGCGACGGCCGCGCCCTTCTTGTCCCCGAGCGCGTCGTACGCGGCCTTCTGCACGGCCGGATCGATCGTGGTGATCACGTTGCCCGGGTCGGCCCGCTTGTTCGTGACCGTGTCCAGCACGGTCTTCAGCCGGGTGTCCGTGCCGTTGAGCAGGTCCGCGTAGATGCCCTCCAGCTGGGTCGGGGCGTAGCTCTGCGAGGCGTAGCCCGTCACCGCCGCGTACAGCTCGCCGTCCGTGTACGTGCGCTTGTATCTGAGGTCGCCGCTGGTCGTGACGGCCGAGCCGGTGATCGCCTTTCCGGCCACGACGATGTTCCCCAGCGGCTCCGAGTACGTCTCGATCGCGTTGCGCCGGTTGTCCGTGTCGTCCGCGAGCGCCTGTGCCTCGTAGAACTGCACCCAGGTCGCCCGCAGCAGCAGGGCGAACACCAGCAGCAGCGCGAAGACCGAGGCGCGCCTGATCGTTTTGTTCATGGCGAACAGAAAGACGAACGGGCGGGAACGGTTCGTTCCCGCCCGCCCGTTTTCTCATCGTCCGTTCATCTCACAGCTGACACCTGACAGCTGACGGCTGACATCCGGCACCTGGTACCTGGTACCCGACGCCCGACACCGCGTTCAGCGCTCCAGGCGCAGCACGATCTCCTCGATCTCCGCGCCGCGCGCGTTCGCGAATCCGGCGGCCCGCGCGGTGGCGCGGAAGCCGCACTTCTCCAGGACGCGCAGCGAACCCGCGTTGTCGGCGGCCGCCCGCGCGAACAGCGGACGCTCCGGGACCTCGGCGACCAGCGCCGACAGCGCCGCCGTGGCGATGCCCTGGCCCCAGTACGCCCGGTCCACCCAGTACGTCACCTCGCGCTCGCCCGGCTCCCCGTACACCGCCGCGCTGCCGACGACGTCCCCGTCGGCCAGGATCGTGCGCAGCACGGCGGACGAGGCGCGGATCTTCTCCCAGTGGGCGTCGAAGGCGTCCCGGTCGGCCGGGTCCTGCGGGGTGAAGGCGGCCATCCGCAGGGCCTCGGGGTCGTTCTGCTGGCGGTAGAACACCGGCAGGTCGCTGTCGTGTACTCGGCGCAGATCGATCAGCATGCCTCAGAGCCTACGGGTCGCCAGTGTCAGCCGGTCGCGTGCGTCGAACAGGGCGTCCTTGACCAGCTGCTCGTGCGCCGGGGTCAGCCGGGCCACCGGCACCGAGCAGCTGATCGCGTCCCGGGCCGGGGTGCGGTACGGGATCGCCACCCCGAAGCAGCGCAGGCCCAGGGTGTTCTCCTCGCGGTCCACCGCGAAGCCCTGTTCCCGCACCTGGTGCAGCTCCTCGATGAGCTTCTCCCGGTCGGTGATCGTGTGCTCGGTCAGCGCCGGCAACGTCTCCGGGAGCAGCTTGCGGACCTGCTCGTCGGGATACGTGCTCAGCAGCGCCTTGCCGAGGGAGGTGGAGTGCGCGGGGAGCCGGCGGCCGACCCGGGTGAACGGACGCAGATAGTGCTGGGACTGGCGGGTGGCGAGGTACACGACGTTCGTGCCGTCGAGCCGCGCCAGGTGGATCGTCTCCGTCGTGTCGTCCGAGAGCCGGTCCAGCGTCGGCCGGGCCGCCGCGACCACCTCGTCGCCGTCGATGTACGACGTGCCGACGAGCAGCGCCCGGACGCCGATGCCGTACCGCGTGCCCGTCGCGTCCGTCTCGACCCAGCCGAGTTCGACGAGCGTGCGCAGCAACATGTAGAGACTGGACTTCGGATATCCGACGGCCTCCTGGACCGACGCGAGGGAATGCATTCCGGGGCGGCCGGCGAAGTATTCCAGCAGCTCAACCGTCCGCACCGCGGACTTGACCTGCGCTCCGCCCCCCGTCTCGCCAGCCGACATCGCCCTTGACCCCTTCGTTCGACGGGAAATACGCTCCGACAGCATATTCATCATCAGAGACAGTGTTCAGTATATCGAACGACCCTGGTGAATGAACCAGTACCAAATTGTGAAGGGACCCGCGGTGGCAGCAGCACCAGTCTGGAGTGTCGACCCCCGAACCGGGAAGCAGCGTGAACAGGTTGCGGTGGAGGCAACGGCCCAGGAGGTCGACACCGTGGTCCGCGCCGCGCACGCAGCGCGCGCCTCCCTCGCCGACCGCACCGTCCGCGCCGCGTTCCTGCGCTCCGCCGCGGACCGGCTGCAGGCGGCCAAGGACACGCTCGTCGAGGTGGCCGACGCCGAGACCGCGCTCGGCCCGGTCCGGCTGAACGGCGAACTCGCCCGCACCTGCTACCAGCTGCGCGCGTTCGCCGACATCGTCGACGAGGGCGCCTTCCTCGACGTCGTCGTCAACCACCCGGACGGCGCCGCCACCCCGCCCATCCCCGACCTGCGCCGCTACAAGGTGCCGCTCGGCGTGGTCGCCGTGTACTCGGCGTCCAACTTCCCCTTCGCCTTCTCCGTCGCGGGCGGCGACACCGCGAGCGCGCTGGCGGCCGGCAACCCGGTCGTCGTCAAGTCCCACCCCGACCACCCGGCGCTGTCCGAGCTGGTCGCGAAGGTGGTGCGCACGGCCGCCGCCGAGCACGGCATCCCGGAGGACGTGCTCGGTCTGGTGCACGGCTTCGAGGCCGGCGTCGAGCTGATCAAGCACCCGCTGGTCGCCGCGGCCGGCTTCACCGGCTCGATCCGGGGCGGCCGCGCGCTGTTCGACGCGGCGGCGGCCCGTCCGGCGCCGATCCCGTTCCACGGCGAGCTGGGCTCGCTGAACCCGGTCGTGGTGACCGAGGCGGCCGCCGTCGAGCGCGCCGAGGACATCGGCGCCGGCCTCGCCGGGTCCATGACCATGGGCGTCGGCCAGTTCTGCGTCAAGCCGGGCCTGGTGCTGGTGCCCTCCGGCGCGGCCGGCGACGGACTGGTCAAGTCGCTGACGGACGCGGTCAGCGACACCGACGCGGGCGTGCTGCTCGACCACCGGATGCGGGACAACTTCATCGCCGGGGTCGCCGAGCGCGCGGAGCTGGCCGACGTGGAGTCGCCGGTGACGCCCGGCGCGGGCGGCGAGCACACCGTCAGCGCGGGGTTCCTGACCGTGCCCGCGTCCCGGCTCGCCGCCGAGGGCGCGCACGACCTGCTGCTGGAGGAGTGCTTCGGGCCGGTCACCGTGGTGGCCCGCTACGAGGACGAGGGTGAGGTCAAGGCGGTGCTGTCGCGGCTGCCGGGCAACCTCACGGCGACCGTGCAGCTCTCCGACGGGGAGGCCGCCGGCCAGGGGCAGGGCGCGGAGATCCTCGCCGAGCTCACCCCGCTGGCCGGGCGGGTGCTGGTCAACGCGTGGCCCACGGGTGTCGCCGTGGCGGCGGCCCAGCACCACGGCGGGCCGTACCCGGCGACGACGTCGACGTCCACGTCGGTGGGCGGTACGGCGATCGAGCGGTGGCTGCGGCCGGTGGCGTACCAGAACACGCCTGCGGCGCTGCTGCCGGTGGAGCTTCGGGACGAGAACGAGCTGGGGCTTCCGCGGCGGTTCAACGGTCGCCTGGAGCGGTAGCGCTCCGCGGGACGCCGTTGCGGGTGCGCCGTTGGGGTGCGGTTGTTCGCGGGCTGCGGGCCGGTGGGGGGCCGGTCGCGCAGTTCCCCGCGCCCCCAAGCGAGTGGGCGTCCTCCCCCTGGATAATCGGTGCATGGACGTCACGCTGCCCGAACTGCCTTTCCCCCTCCGTACCTATGGACCCGATGGGCATTGGTCCCATGAGGACGGGGTGTTGACCGGATGGGCCGGGGCCCGGCAGGACCGGTTCGTGCCGCCCACCGGGGAGGCCTTGGACCCCGCCGCCGACGCGCCCCGGCTGCTCGGCGCGCCCGAGGGGGACTTCCAGTTGATCGCCCGCGTCACCGTGGGGTTCAACTGGGCGTTCGACGCGGGGGCGTTGTACGTCCAGGTCGGCGAGCGGGCCTGGGCCAAGCTGTGCCTGGAGTACTCCCCGGATGTGGCGACCGTCTGCACGGTGGTCACCCGGGGGCACTCCGACGACGCCAACTCCTTCACCGTGGAGGGGAGTTCGGTCTGGCTGCGGGTGAGCCGCACCGGTCGTGCCTTCGCCTTCCACGCCTCCAGGGACGGCAAGCGCTGGACCTTCGTCCGGCTGTTCACGCTCGGTGACGAGAAGGAGACCGGCGCCGCCCTGGTCGGCTTCATGACCCAGGCGCCGATGGGCGAGGGGTGCGTCGTGACCTACGACCACCTCGAATTCCGTACCGACTGGCCGGACGACCTGAGGGACGGAAGCTGAGGGGCGGAAGCCGAGGGACGGAAGCCGAGGGAATGAAACCGGCTGATTGAAGGTTCACTCAGTGGGCGGAGGGAGTCTCCGTGCCACCGGTACGACCTGAAGAGAGCCGAGACATGCGCGTCGAGATCTGGAGCGACATCGCCTGCCCCTGGTGCTACGTGGGCAAGGCCCGCTTCGAGAAGGCGCTCGAGGCCTTCCCGCACCGCGACCAGGTCGAGGTGGTGCACCGCTCCTTCGAACTGGACCCCGACCGCGCCAAGAGCGATGTCCAGCCCGTGATCAAGATGCTCACCAAGAAGTACGGCATGAGCGAGGCGCAGGCGCAGGCCGGCGAGGAGAACCTCGGCACCCAGGCCGCCGCCGAGGGCCTCGACTACCGCACCCGTGACCGCGACCACGGCAACACCTTCGACATGCACCGGCTGCTCCACCTCGCCAAGGAACAGGGCCGGCAGGACCAGCTGATCCAGATCTTCTACCGGGCGAACTTCGCCGAGGAGCGGTCCGTCTTCTCCGAGGGCGACGAGCGGCTCGTGGAGCTGGCCGTCGAGGCCGGGCTCGACGCCGAGGCCGTCCGCACGGTGCTCGCCGACCCGACCGCCTACGCCGACGAGGTCCGCGCCGACGAGCGCGAGGCCGCCCAGCTCGGTGCGAACGGAGTGCCCTTCTTCGTCCTCGACCGCGCCTACGGCGTGTCCGGCGCCCAGCCCGCCGAAGTCTTCGCCCAGGCGCTGACCCAGGCCTGGGGCGACCGCTCCCCGCTCAAGCTGCTCGACGACGGCGGCGCGCAGGCCTGCGGCCCGGACGGCTGCGCCGTGCCCCAGCACTGAGAAGCGCAGGTGGGAGCGGAGCCATAAGCGTTGCTTAGGGATTCCCCGTAGGGATTCGTGATGGACGGGCACTTCTCCCGGCCGCACAGTGGAGCCATGGAGACGTTCGAGACCCTCGTCCGCGCCGAGTTCGCCCCCCAGCACACCTATCTGAACACCGCGAGCAGCGGCCTGCTGCCGGCCCGCACCGTCGCCGCCCTGCACGAGGCGGCGCAGTTGCGGGCCGAGGGCCGGCCGCTGACCGCGCTGTACGAGGACGTGGAGGCCTGCCGCGCCGCGTACGCCCGGCTGGCCGGCGTCCCGGCCGACCGCGTCGCGCTCGGCGCGTCGGTCGCCGCGCACACCGGTCTGATCGCCGCCTCGCTCCCCGCGGGCGCGGAAGTCCTCACCGCCGAGGACGACTTCACCTCCGTGCTGAACCCGTTCCACGTCCGCGGCGACCTCAAGGTCCGCGCCGTCCCGCTGGAGCGGATCGCCGAGTCGGTCCGGCCCGGCACCGCGCTGGTCGCCGTCAGCGCCGCCCAGTCCGCCGACGGCCGTATCGCCGACCTGCCCGCACTGCGCGAGGCGGCCCATGCGCACGGGGCCCGCACCTACGTCGACTTCTCCCAGGCCGCCGGCTGGCTGCCGATGGACGCCGAGGCGTACGACTTCACCGCCGCGGTCTCCTTCAAGTGGCTGCTCGGCCCGCATGGAGCGGCGTTCCTCGTCGTCCCGGAGGACTTCGGCGAGCTGACGCCGGTGCTGGCGGGCTGGGTCGCGGGGGAGAACCCGTGGGACAGCTGCTACGGCCCCGTCGCCGAACTCGCCCACTCCGCACGGCGGTTCGACCTCAGCCCCGCCCTGTTCACCTACGCCGGTCTGCGGCGCTCCCTCGACCTCGTCGAGGAACTCGGCGTGGCCGCCGTCCAGGCCCATGACCTCGCCCTGGCCGACCGCTTCCGCGCCGGCCTGGCCGACCTCGGCCACCGACCGGTGCCCGCGCCCGGCTCCGCGATCGTCTCCGTGCCCGGACTCGGCGTCCGGCAGCCCGAGTTGAGCGCCGCGGGCATCGAGGTCTCCAACCGCGCGGGCAACCTGCGCGCCGCCTTCCACCTGTACAACACGCCCGCGGACGTCGACCGCCTGCTGGACGTGCTCGCGGGCTGACCCCCTCGGCCGGCAGCCGGGGGGCCGAGGCCCGCCGCGATGGGCAGTGGTCAGCGGACCGGGGTGAAGTCCCGGGCCCCGATGAACTCCGGCCGCCGGACCGGCGCCGCGAAGGGCTCCACGGCCGCGTTCTCCACGCTGTTGAACACGAGGAACACATTGCTGCGCGGGAACGGCGTGATGTTGTCGCCGGACCCGTGCATGCAGTTGCAGTCGAACCAGGTCGCGGAACCGGCCTGGCCCGTGAAGAGCTTGATGCCGTACTCGCTCGCCAGCTCGGTCAGCGCCTCGTCCGACGGCGTGCCCGCGTCCTGCATCTGCAGCGACTTCTTGTAGTTGTCCTCGGGGGTGGCCCCGGCGCAGCCGAGGAACGTCCGGTGCGAGCCCGGCATGATCATCAGCCCGCCGTTGGTGTCGAGGTTCTCGGTCAGCGCGATCGAGACGGACACCGTCCGCATGTTCGGCAGCCCGTCCTCGGCGTGCCAGGTCTCGAAGTCGGAGTGCCAGTAGAAGCCGCCGGCCCCGAAGCCCGGCTTGACGTTGATCCGCGACTGATGGACGTACACGTCCGAGCCGAGGATCTGCCGGGCCCGCCCGGCGACCCGCTCGTCACGGGCCAGGGCGGCGAAGACGGGGCTCAGCTTGTGCACCTCGAAGACGGACCGGATCTCCTTGGACCGCGGCTCGACGATCGACCGCTCGTCCGCCCGGATCGCCGGATCGGCGACGAGTCGCTCCAACTCCCGTCGACAGACGGTCACTTCGTCGTCGCTGATCAGCTTCTCGACGGCGAGGAAGCCGTCGCGCTCGTAGCGCTGGAGGCCGTCCGACGGGATCGGACCCGGAGTGTCGGGGGAGCCCCAGACGACGGGGTCCTGACGGGGGACGGACACCTCGGCGGCGCCACGGGTGGGATACAGATCGGTGAGCGTGGCAGTCACGGCGCTCACACCTCCTCGGGCTCGGTCAGCAGGGGATAGACGCCGTTCTCGTCGTGGTCCTCCCGTCCGGTCACGGGCGGATTGAACACGCAGAGGCAGTGGAAGTCCTCCTTGACGCGGAGCGTGTGCCGCTCGTGGCCGTCGAGGAGGTACATGGTGCCGGGCGTGATGCGGTGCGTCCGCCCGGTCTCGTGGTCGGTCAGCTCGGCCTCGCCCGCCGTGCAGACGACGGCCTCGATGTGGTTCGCGTACCACATCGACGTCTCGGTGCCGGCGTACAGAATCGTTTCGTGCAGCGAGAATCCGACGCGTTCCCGGGCCAGCACGATGCGCTTGCTCTCCCAGGTGCCGGACGCCGCCCGCACATGCCGGTCGGTGCCTTCGATGTCCTCGAACGAACGGACGATCATGACGCCCCTCTCTGTCAGACGGTCTCGACGGTCTCGCGGACGGCCCGGGCCACGACGCTCAGGCCCTCGTCCAGCTCCTCGGGGGTGATGGTCAGGGCCGGCAGCAGCTTGACGACCTCGCCCTCCGGGCCGGACGTCTCGATCAGCAGCCCGAGCTCGAAGGCCCGCTTCGCGACCCGCCCGGCCCGCGCCTTCTCATGGAACTCGAGCCCCCACACCAGCCCCCGCCCCCGGTACTCCTTCACATCGGCGAGGTTCTCCTCGGTGATCGAGATGAGCCCCTGCTCCAGCTGCTCGCCGCGCGCCCGGGTCTGCTTCTCCATCGCGGACCCGTCCGCCCAGTACGTCTCCAGGGCGGCGGTGGCGGTGACGAACGCCGGGTTGTTGCCGCGGAACGTGCCGTTGTGCTCGCCCGGCTCCCACACGTCCAGCTCCGGCCGGAACAGGCAGAGCGACATGGGCAGTCCATAGCCGCTGATCGACTTGGACACGGTGACGATGTCCGGGACGATCCCGGCCTCCTCGAAGGAGAAGAAGGCCCCGGTGCGCCCGCAGCCCATCTGGATGTCGTCGACGATCAGCAGCATGTCCTGCCGCTCGCACAGCTCCTTGAGCGCGCGCAGCCACTTCGGACGCGCGACGTTGATGCCGCCCTCGCCCTGCACGGTCTCGACGATCACGGCGGCGGGCTTGTTCAGCCCGGACCCCTGGTCCTCCAACAGCCGCTCGAACCACAGGAAGTCGGGGATCCGGCCGTCGAAGTAGTTGTCGAACGGCATGGGCGTGCCGTGCACCAGCGGGATCCCGGCGCCGGCCCGCTTGAATGCGTTGCCGGTCACGGCGAGCGAGCCCAGCGACATCCCGTGGAAGGCGTTGGTGAACGACACGATGGCCTCGCGCCCCTTCACCTTCCGCGCCAGCTTCAGCGCGGACTCCACGGCGTTGGTGCCGGTCGGGCCCGGGAACATGACCTTGTAGGGCAGGTCGCGCGGGCGCAGCACCAGATCCTGGAAGGTCTCCAGGAACGACCGCTTGGCGACGGTCGACATGTCGAGCCCGTGCGTGACGCCGTCCCGCAGCAGATAGTCGATCAACGCCCGTTTGAGCACGGGGTTGTTGTGGCCGTAGTTGAGTGACCCGGCGCCGGCGAAGAAGTCCAGGTACCGATGACCGTCCTCGTCGTACATGCGGCTGCCCTGCGCCCGGTCGAACACTGCGGGCCAGCTGCGGCAGTAGCTGCGCACCTCGGACTCGAGGGTCTCGAAAACGCTGAGGTCGGGCTGGGTGATGCTCACGACGAAACACTCCTCTGGGTGGGGGGGCGGCTCAGCGGGACAGGGGGCCGATCCGGTACATGACCTCGGGGTCGTGCGGACCGTCCGGGAACAGTTCCTCGCCGAACAGCACCTCGCGGCTGACGGGCGCGTCATGCCGGGCCGCGTACGAGGCGAACAGCCGCTCGGAGGCGGTGTTGCCCGGGGTGATCGTGGTCTCGACGACGGTGACGAGCGGGCGGTCGGCGACGAGCCGCGCGGTGAGCCCGTCGAGCAGGGCCGCGGCGAGACCGCGCCCGCGGTGCGCGGCGGCCACGGCCACCTGCCAGATCAGCAGGGTGCGCGGGTCCTCTGGCCGTACGTAGCCGGTGACGAAGCCGACCGGCTCGCCGGCCTCGGTCCGTGCCACCGCGGTGGTGGCGGCGAAGTCCCGGCACCACAGCAGATAGCTGTAGGAGGAGTTCAGATCGAGCGTTCCGGATTCCTTGGCGATACGCCAGAGTGCGGCTCCGTCCGCAATGGTCGGGCGGTCGATAATAAGGTCGGCGGGTGCGGTGGTCATGCGGATTGAACTTACCCAGGGAAATTCAATAACGCATGGAGGGGCGGTGGGGATTCCGTGATGCAGGAGAGGCAAGGGTTCGCTATGCGGCGATTTGCCCGCTGCAAAAGCGGGCAAATCGCACAGCCTGTGCAATGCGTCACGCCGACGCGAAATCCTCTCGGAATCCCCGGAATATCCCTGTGTTTAATGTAGGGAATCCGGGGCAGAAGAACCTGGAGTTCCCATTATCGAATTCAGGTTCCGGTGGTCCCGTCAATACGCTCGCGAAGAATGTCGGCGTGACCGTTGTGCCGGGCGTACTCCTCGACCATGTGGATGAGCACCCAGCGCAGGCTGACCTCGACGCCGGTCATCGGCCCGTCGACGATCCGCCCGGTGTCGTCCAGTGACCGCCCGGCGATCAGCTCACGCCCCCGCGCGATCTCCCGCCGCCAGACGGCCAACGCCTCGTCGAGCCCCCGCCCGGCGTCCAGCGCGTACCCGCTCGCGTCCTCGAAGACCGCGGGCACGTCGAGTCCGGCGAACGCCCGCTGGAACCAGTTCCGTTCGACCTCGGCCATGTGCTGCACCAGCCCGAGCAGCGTCAACGCGGACGGCTCGGCGGAAGCCCGCCGCACCTGCCCGTCGTCCAGCCCCGCGCACTTCAGCGCGAGCGTGCTCCGATGAAACTCCAACCAGCTCTCCAGCATGGGGAGTTCAGCACCGGTCAGAAACGGCACGGGCCGGCCGTCGGGGAGGGTGTGGGGTGTGTCGGTGGTCATACGGGCAGGATGGCACGAGGCACTGACATCACTCACCGACGACGGGAGCGGACATGCAGACAGCGGGGCTTGTCATCTCGGTCGTCGCCCTGCTCGTGAGCGGTCTCGCCGTTGTCTACGCGACCCGGACGGACGAACGCGATGTGTTCCTGAGGCTGCACGAAACGCTCATCTCGCCAGAGTTGCAGCGAGGGCGGAAGGTGCTGTTCGACCTCTACCGTCGGGCAGGCGCGGTCGAGGACCTCGGCTCGCTCGAGCATCGGGACGGCATGTTTCCAGGGATCCCCGTCCGGCCGCGCTACAAGCGACTGGCAAGTCGGGCGGAGGCGCGGCTCATCGCCTCGGGTGTGGACGCCTCGGTCCTCTCCGATCGAAGCCTGTAGGGAGAAGCGAGGGGGCGGGCAGGCGGATATTCAGTGGAGACCTGGTCGTGCCGGTGGCACGGTGAGGTCCATGCCGTCGCCCGTAGTCGAACGACTGCTTCTTGAACTGCACACCTCGCTCAGCCTGCGTAAGCGTCCGGAAGACGTCGCCCGGCTCGTCCAGGACCTCTACGCCGCACAGGAGACCGACCTCGACACCGCGACCGAGGCGGCGCTCGCCAAGGCCGCCGAGCACTCGCTGCGCAACCTCTGGCACGGCTATACCTCCATGCGGGAGGAGTTCGCCCGCCCCGTCGGCGCGCAACGCCAACTCCACCGAGCGGCCACCCTGTTCACGAACGTGCCGGAACTCCCGGGCGGTGCCGGGGACGATCCGGCCCGCATCGAGGCGGTGATCCGACAGGCAGGCGAGGAGATCGGCCGCTCGTACGGACAGAACGACTTCGGCATGGACCGCCTCGACCGGGCGGAGCGCACGGCCGCCGGCCTCGGCGAGATCTCCAAGCGCCAGTACAACAAGCGCTTCCGGCTGCTGCGCAGGATGGAAGCCAAACTGGCCCGGGTCATTCACGAGCAGCGCCGCCGCGAAGTGACCCTGACCGGCAAAGGCGCACTCGCCCATGTCCTGCCGTACGAACTGTTCGCCGCCGACCCGGACACGGCTGCCTTCATCGCGTACTTCACGGCGCGTGGTCACATGCGCAGCGTCTTCACCAACGGCCGGCAGCGTCAGGTCTACGACGAGGTCGCCGAGGCCCTGTTCCAGCGGCTGCGGAGCTCCCCCGAGCGGACGTGCTGGTACGCCGTCGCGCATGTGCACCCCACGGCCGAAGTGCTGGCCCAGGTGTCCGACCAGGACCTCACGCACCTGCTGGTGCGGTGGAACGGATTCCTGCGCCAGGTGGCCGACCTGCTGGAGGACGCCTGGAACCGGCACCCGCTCGAACGGGACACGATGATCGTGCGCCGTGGCGACGATTCGTCCACGTGGAACCAGGCCGCACAAGCGTGGAACACGGCGCGGGCCCACTGGTTCGCGCTGCTGAGCGAGTTGGGCCAGGACGAGCTCCTCGACCGGTTCTGTCCCGGCAAGGTGCCCCGCCTGATGGCGGCCGACGTGGCGTACTGGCACCGGATGAGCGGCGGGGGGCTGCACCCGGACACCTACGTCTGGGCAGCGCTTCCGCTGCCCTGGGAAGTGCTCAGAGGCGAGAAGGAATGCCCACGCTCACTCGTCGAAGCAGCCTGCGCCCGGTATCGGGTGGATCCGGTGTCCGGCGCCTGGACCGCCCCCAGACCGGCAGCCGAAGCCGTTGTGTTCCGACGGACGCCCGAACTCGTCCACGGAGTCGCGGTCGCCGACCCGCTCACGGCCAGTGCGCTGCGGTCGGCCGGGATCTTCTCCGGCAAGCACAAACGTGCTGCCGCCCAGGAATGGTGGTGATCGACAGCAACGCACGCAGGGGTCCGGGACGGTAAAGCAGTTGCCCCGTGCGGCAGGCACGGCGATGATCGCACCGGCGACGAGGAAGCTCTGCGGAGGAGCGCCCGGCTCTGTTCCCGGGTGGACGCAGGTTCGAATCCTGCCCTCGTCGTCTTCACGCTCTCCCGAACAGCCTGCGGTCTTTACCGCCCGCCCTCCGCTGCCACCACCGCCCGCAGTGCCCCCGGCAGGTCCACGGTCAGGCCCTGCTCCGTCAGGGCGGTGGCCAGGGCGGTCAGGCAGGACCGGACGACGGCCGCGGTTGCGTCGCTGCCGTAGTGGTTGACGCGGATCATCTCCTTGGCCAGGGCGCCGCCGCCCGCGGCCAGCGGCAGGGTGGGGTCGTCGGCCAGGGCGCGGGTCACCAGCTCCGATGCCAGCACGCCGGGCGGGGTGCGCAGCGTCGTGGCGACCGGGGCCGCGTCCGCCGCGTCGTGGACGTACGGCTCCAGACCGCCGCCCAGGGCGGCGGCGCCCGCACGGGTCGCCGCCGCGGCGGACGCGTGCCGGGCCATCACCGTCTCCAGCCCCTCCGTCTCGATCCGCTCGACGCACGCCTCCAGCGCCAGCATCTCCAGCTGGGCCGGCGCGTGCAGCAGCGTCTTGCGGCCGCCGTCGACCCAGCGCTCCTTCCAGTCGAGGAGGGAGAGGTACGAGCGGCGCGGGGCCGTCGGGTTCGCGGCCATCCGGGCCCACGCCCGCTCGCTCACCGACACCGCCGACACCCCCGCCGGGCCGCCCATCGCCTTCTGCGCCCCGATCACGCACAGGTCCACGCCCCACGCGTCCGGCAGCACCGGCTCCGCGCCGATCGAGGCGACCGCGTCCAGGTAGAACAGCGCGCCGTGCTCCCGCACCGCCGCGCCGATCTCGGCGACCGGGTTGGTGTTGCCGGTCGCCGCCTCCGCGTGCACCAGCGACACGAAGTCGATCTCCGGGTGCTCGGCGAAGGCCGCCCGGATCTGCGCGGCCGTGACGGCCGTGTGGAAGGGCACCGCGAGATCGATCACCTTCGCGCCGCAGTCCCGCAGCCAGTCGCCGAAGGTCTGCCCGTACGGACCGGTGATCACGTTCAGCGCGGTCGTGCCCGGACCGGCCGTGCCGCGGATCGCGCCCTCCAGCGGCAACAGCGCCTCGCCCTGCATGATCACGACGTCCTGTCGGGTGTCCAGCAGCCGGGCCACGCGGTCCTCGATCGCGGCGAAGTGGGCGGCGCTCAGCGGGGACAGATCGAGGAACGGGTGTGTCACGGCGGTGCTCTCTTTGCTCACGGGGTATGGGTGACGAGAGTAACCGCCCTTGTACCCGCCTTCCGGATCGATGACTTCGCAGGCCGAACCGCCTCGCAGCCATCGGTTTGGTTTGAGGGCCTCAAACTTATCCTTATAATCGGAACCCATAGTTCCCTTAGGTTCCCTTAGCTCCCTTACAGGAAGGCCCGCCGTGAACACCCTCTCCGGGCGCCGGACCCGAGTTCTGGCCGCCACCACCGCGACGGCCGGGCTGCTGCTCGTGTCCGCCTGTACCTCCAGCGACGACGGTGGCAGCGGCTCCAAGACCGCCGCGGGCGGGGTCGAGCTCGTCAAGGCGGGCCAGCTCACCACCTGCACCCACCTGCCCTACCCGCCCTTCCAGTCGGAGATCGACGGCAAGGTGCAGGGCTTCGACGTGTCGCTCATCGACCTCGTCGCCGAGGACCTGGGTGTGAAGCAGGTGATCCTCGACACCCCGTTCGAGAACTTCAAGACCGGCGCCTTCCTCAACTCGGGCGAGTGCGACGTGGCCGCGGCCGGTATGACCATCACCGACGAGCGCAAGAAGAACGTCGACTTCTCCGACCCGTACTTCGAGGCCACCCAGGCCCTCCTGGTCGACAAGAAGGCCGGCCTCACCTCACTCGCCGACGTGAAGTCCAAGAACGCCAAGCTCGGCACCCAGGCGCAGACCACCGGCGAGGACTACGCGAAGAAGGAGGGCTTCGACCCGGTCTCCTTCGAGTCCTCCGACGCCGTCCTCAACGGACTGCGCTCCGGCCAGGTCAAGGCCGTCGTCATCGACTACCCGGTGGTCCAGGGCTGGCTGAAGGACAAGGCGAACGCGGCCGCCTTCGAGGTCGGCGAGCAGATCAACACCGGTGAGCAGTACGGCTTCACGGTGAAGAAGGGCAACGCCAAGCTGCTCGCCGCGATCGACAAGGCGCTCGGCGAGGCCAAGGCGGACGGCACGTACAAGACGCTGTACGAGAAGTGGATCGGCCCGTACGACGAGTCGGCCGCCTCGCCCGCCGCGTCATGACCTCCCCGGACGTACCACTCCAGCCCAGGAGAAAGGGGCTGACGCGACGTCAGAAGCGTCGGCTCTCGCGCGGCGCGCAGTACGTCGCCTTCGTCGCCGCCGTGATCGCCTTCGCGGCCTCGGCGGACTGGGGCAGGCTGAAGAACCAGTTCGCCCAGTGGAGCATCGCGAAGGAGATGTTCCCGGACGTCATCACGCTGGCGCTGAAGAACACCGTGCTGTACACGGTGTCCGGCTTCGCCGTCGGACTGGCGCTCGGCATGGTCATCGCACTGATGCGGCTCTCCTCGGTCGGCCCGTACCGCTGGCTGGCCGGGATCTACATCGAGATCTTCCGCGGACTGCCCGCCCTGCTGATCTTCATCTTCATCGGCGTGGCCGTCCCGCTGGCCTTCCCGGGCACGGAGATCATCGGCGGCACCTACGGCAAGGTCGCCCTCGCCCTCGGTCTGGTCGCCGCGGCCTACATGGCGGAGACGATCCGCGCGGGCATCCAGGCCGTCCCCAAGGGACAGCTGGAGGCGGCCCGTTCGCTGGGCTTCTCGCCGGCCCGGGCGATGATCTCGATCATCATCCCGCAGGCGTTCCGGATCATCCTCCCGCCCCTCACCAACGAACTGGTCCTGCTCTTCAAGGACTCCTCGCTGGTCCTCTTCCTGGGCGTCACCCTGGAAGAACGCGAACTGTCCAAGTACGGCCGCGACCTGGCCAGCACGACCGCCAACTCCACGCCCATCCTGGTCGCCGGCCTGTGCTACCTGCTGGTGACCATCCCGCTCGGCTTCGTCGTGCGCCGTATGGAGGCCAAGGCCCAGGAGGCCACCAAGTGAGCAGCACCGCACCGACTGCAGAGATCCAAGTACGCGGACTGCACAAGTCCTTCGGCGCCAACGAGGTGCTGCGGGGCATCGACCTGGAGATCGGCCGGGGCGAGGTCGTGTGCGTGATCGGCCCGTCCGGCTCGGGCAAGTCGACGCTGCTGCGCTGTGTGAACCTCCTCGAAGAGCCCACCGAAGGCCAGGTCTTCGTCGGCGGCGCCGAACTCACCGACCCCGACGTCGACATCGACGCCGTCCGCCGCCGTATCGGCATGGTCTTCCAGCAGTTCAACCTCTTCCCGCACCTGTCGGTGACCGAGAACCTCACGCTGCCGCAGCGCCGGGTGCTCAAGCGCGGCAAAGCGGAAGCGGCGAAGGCGGCCGCCGAGAACCTCGCACGCGTCGGCCTGGCGGAGAAGGCGGACGCCTACCCCGCCTCCCTCTCCGGCGGCCAGCAGCAGCGCGTCGCGATCGCCCGGGCCCTCGCCATGGGCCCCGAGGTCATGCTGTTCGACGAGCCGACGTCGGCCCTCGACCCGGAGCTGGTCGGGGACGTCCTGGCCGTCATGCGGATGCTCGCCAACGAGGGCATGACGATGATGGTCGTCACCCACGAGATGACCTTCGCCCGCGAGGTCGCCGACCGGGTCGTCTTCATGGACGGCGGAGTGATCGTCGAGGACGGCACCCCCGCCCAGGTCATCGGTGCCCCCAGCCACGAGCGCACCCGCCACTTCCTCTCCCGCCTCCTCGACCCGGCGATGGCCGAGGTGGAGGAGGAGACCTCGGACCAGGTGGGCAGGAAGGAATAGCCGGCCGCTGCGGTTCGGCGGCGCCCTGAAGGGGCGCGGGGCGCTCACATTTTGCGGCTCCGCCGCGTGGGCGCGACCAGCCACGACGGCGCCGCAGCCAAATGACGGCACATCGCGGCCCTTCCAGCGGAGCGCCTAGTGTGCGGTGCATGAGCGTTCACGCGGTGCTGCATGTGAAGGGCCGGGTGCTGGCCGGGCCCGACGACGTCCGCGACGAGCTGTGGGTCGTCGACGGGCGGATCTCCTACGACCGTCCCGTCGGCGCCCGCGACATCCGGACCGTCGCGGGCTGGGCGCTGCCCGGCCTGGTCGACGCCCACTGCCATGTGGGACTCGGGCCGCACGGCCCGGTCGAGCCGGGCGTCGCCGAGAAGCAGGCGCTGACCGACCGCGAGGCGGGCACCCTGCTGATCCGGGACGCCGGCTCGCCCTCGGACACCCGCTGGGTCGACGACCGCGCGGACCTCCCGAAGATCATCAGGGCGGGCCGGCACATCGCGCGCACCCGCCGCTACATCCGCGGCTACGCGCACGAGATCGAGCCCGACGACCTCATCGCCTACGTCGCCCGGGAAGCCGCCCGCGGTGACGGCTGGGTGAAGCTGGTCGGCGACTGGATCGACCGCGAGGCCGGCGACCTCACCCCCAGCTGGCCCCGGGAGGCGGCCGCGGCGGCCATCGCCGAGGCCCACCGCCTCGGCGCGCGCGTCACCGCCCACTGCTTCGCCGAGAACTCGCTGCGCGACCTGGTCGAGTCCGGCATCGACTGCATCGAACACGCCACGGGCCTGACCGAGGACCTGATCCCGCTGTTCGTCGAGCGCGGCGTCGCGATCGTCCCCACCCTCGTCAACATCGCGACGTTCCCGCAGCTCGCGGCGGGCGGCGAGGCCAAGTTCCCGAACTGGTCGGCCCATATGCGCCGGCTCCACGAGCGCCGCTACGACACCGTCCGCGCCGCCTACGACGCCGGCATCCCGGTCTTCGTCGGCACGGACGCCGGCGGCACGCTGCCGCACGGCCTGGTCGCCGCGGAGGTCGCCGAACTGGTCACGGCGGGCATCCCGCCACTGGAGGCGCTCTCGGCGACCACCTGGGGCGCACGCGAGTGGCTCGGACGCCCCGGTCTCGACGAGGGCGCCCCGGCGGACCTCGTCGTCTACGAGACGGACCCCCGCGCGGACGTCGGCGTGCTGGCGGCACCCCGCCGGGTGGTGCTCAACGGGCGAGTGGTGGGCTGACGCCACCGGGGCACGGGGCACGGGGGCATGGAGGCATGGGGGCGCGGGGGAATGTGGAGAACGTACGCGCTGTGAGATTCGAAGACGTGCACGGAAAACTTACGTTTGGGTGAACTCGCGTCAGCCTGCTGACCGTTCACCCTTCGTACGCGAGTCGTGAGGGGTCCCGAAGCGTCTCTTCTGGGGGTCCCACCCTTGAACGGCAACACCTTCCGCATGCCCGCACGCGCCCACGCCCGGCGCGTCGCCGCCGTGGCAGCGGCCACGGCCCTGGCCGGCGCGGGCACCGCCCACGCGACCGACGGCCAGGGCCGCCCGAGCGCGGTATCCCGGGCCGGGGGATGGCGGTTCCTCAGGTTCGGGTCAGGGTCAGGGCCTGGTCCAGGGCCTGGAGGAAGCGGTTTGCCGTTGGTCGGTTGCGGACCGCCAGGCGGAGCCACTCCTCGTCCAGCCCCGGGAAGGTGTCCCCGCGTCGGACCGCGAACCCCAGGTTGCGCAGGTGCCGGCGGACCTCGGCGGCCCGGGGCAACCGGACGAGGACGAAGGGGCCCTCGGCCGGTCCCACGACCCGCAGCCCGTCGGCGGCGAACTCCTCCAGGCCGGCGACGAGATGCGCCCGGTCGGCGGCGACCCGGTGCGCCGCGTGCGCGGCCTCCGCCAGCGCCCGCGGCCCCACGCACGCCTCCGCCGCCGCCAGCGCCGGCGTGGACACCGGCCACAGCGGCTGCGCCCGCTCCAGTTCCTCGATCGTCTCCGGCGCGGCGAGGACATAGCCGATCCGCAGCCCCGCCAGCCCCCAGGTCTTCGTCAGGCTGCGCAGCACCACCAGACCGGGCACGTCCGTCCGCCCGGCCAGGGCCTCCCGCTCGCCCGGCACCGCGTCCATGAACGCCTCGTCGACCACCAGGGTCCGCCCGACCCGGGCCAGCCGCCGGATCGTCTCCGCCGGGTGGAGGACCGACGTCGGGTTCGTCGGGTTGCCGACGACGACCAGGTCCGCTTCCTCGGGAACGGCCGCCGGGTCGAGCCGAAAGCCGTCCTCCTCCCGCAGCAGCACCCGGTCCACCGTGTGGCCGGCATCGCGCAGCGCCGCCTCCGGCTCGGTGAACTGCGGGTGCACCACGACCGGCTGACGGATCTTCAGGGCTCGGGCGAGCAGGACGAACGCCTCGGCCGCACCCGCCGTCAACAGCACCCGCTCCACCGGGAGTCCGTGCCGCGCCGCGACCGCCGCCCGCGCGGCCCGCCCGTCCGGGTAGGCCGCCAGCGAGCCGAGCGAGCCCGCGATGTGCTCGCGCAGCCAGGACGGGGGCGTGTCCGCGCGGACGTTGACCGCGAGGTCGACCAACTCGGCGCCGTCGTCGCGGACTTCCGAGTCCCCGTGGTGACGCAGGTCGTGCCCGGTGGCGGGCCCGCAGGCGTCGTCAGTGGGCATGGGCGTGTCCGCCGGGGTGGTGGTGCCCGTGATGCCCGTGGCTCCCGTGGTGGTCATGGTGGCCGTCGTCGTCCGGGTGGAAGTGCGGCTGCTGCGGCAGCCCCACCTTGTCCTCGAAGCCCGGCAGCGCGATCCGGTACACGCACGAGTCGCAGTTCATCCGCAGATCGCCCTCGACGGCCTCCCGGTACCGCTCCATCACCAGGTCGAGCAGCTCCGGCTCGGGACCGATGACGTCCGCCGACCGCACCTCGACCTCCGGATGCGCGGCCGCCCACCCCTCGGTCTGCTGCCGCACCCGGTCCGGCAGGATCCCGGTGAACAGGAAGTACGGCAGGACGACGATCCGCCGCGCGCCCAGCTTCACGCACCGGTCGAGCCCGCTCGGCACGTCCGGCGCGGCCAGCGACACGAACGCCGTCTCCACGCCCGCGTAGCCGCGCCCCTCCCACAGCAGCCGGGCGGCCTTGTGGACCTCGGCGTTGGCGTCCGGGTCCGTCGAGCCGCGCCCGACCAGCAGCACGGTGACGTCGGCCAGGTCGTCCGGCGTGCGCCCGACGGTGCCCAGCGCCTCCTCCAGCCGCCGCTCCAGCACGTTCAGCAGCGCCGGGTGCGGGCCCAGCGGACGGCCGTAGGTGTAGGAGATCCCGGGGTGCCGCTCCTTCTCGCGGGCGAGGGCGGCCGGGATGTCCCCCTTGGCGTGCCCGGCGGACACCAGCATCAGCGGGACGGCGGCGAACCGCCGTACCCCGCGCTCCACGAGCTCCGTCACCGCGTCGCCCAGCGGCGGCGGGGACAGCTCGATGAAGCCGCCCGCCACGGGCAGTTCGGGGTGGCGGCGCCCGAGCTCCCGTACGAAGTCGCGGAACGCCTCGGCTCCGGCCTCGTCCCGGGTGCCATGGCCGGCGATGAGCAGGGCGGGCGGCGGCGGGGTGATCACGGTTTCTCCTCGGGGGGAACGGGGTGGTACAGCAGGGCGTTGAGCGCGGCGGCGGCGACCGCCGAGCCGCCCTTCTCGGACACGTTGCTCACGGCGGGCAGCCCGCTCTCGCGCAGCGCGGCCTTGGACTCGACCGCGCCGACGAAGCCGACGGGCAGGCCGATGACGAGTACGGGGGAGGCGTCGAGCGTCAGCAGCTCCTCCAGTGCGGTCGGCGCGTTGCCGATCACCCAGAGGGCGCCGGGGCCGACTTGTTCGTAGGCGAGCCGGATCGCGTGCGCCGACCGGGTCAGCCCCGGCCCGGCCACGGCGTCCCGGAGACGGCAGACGGTCTCCCGCCGGGTGATCCCGGCGCCCACCATCTCGACGTCCACGACCACGGGCGCCCCGGCGTGCAGCGCGGCGTGCGCCGCCGCCAACTCGCCCTCGTCCAGGACGAGATCGCTCGCATACTCCAGATCGGCGGCGGAGTGGACGACCCGCTCGACCACCGCCCGGGTCAGCGGCGGAAAGTGCGAGGTGTCCAGCCGGGCGCGCAGCCGCCGGTAGGACTCCTCCTCGATCGGATGCACCACACGGTTCACCGGGCCTCCTCGGAGTCGGTCTGCCAGCGGTAGCCGCGCGGGGTCACCATGCGTCCCGCGATGTCCCGGGTCGCCGTGTTGCCCACGGTCACGACTGTCATCATGTCGACCCACGCGGGGTCGAGCGCCGCGAGCGTGGTCAGCCGGCTGGTGCCGTCCGGCCGGGAGGCGTTGCGCACGACGCCCACCGGCGTCGTCGGCTCCCGGTGCTCGGCGAGGATCGACAGCGCCTTGGGGAGCTGCCAGTCGCGGCCCCGGGAGCGGGGGTTGTAGAAGGTGACGACGATGTCCGCCTCGGCCGCCGCCCGCACCCGCCGCTCGATGACCTCCCACGGCGTGTGCAGGTCGGACAGGCTGATGGACACATGGTCGTGGCCCAGCGGCGCACCGAGGATCGCGCCGGCCGCGAGCGCGGCGGTCACGCCCGGCACACCGACCACGTCGATGTCGTCGGACGCCTCGGCGAGCGCGGGGGAGGCCATCGCGTACACGCCCGCGTCCCCGCTGCCGATCAGCGCGACGGCCTGTCCGCGCCGGGCCTCGGCGACGGCCGTGCGGGCCCGCTCCTCCTCGGCCCCGAGCCCCGACTCCAGGATCCGGGTGCCGGGCCGCAGCAGATCGCGGATCTGGTCCACGTACTGGTCGAGCCCGACGAGCACCGCGGCCCGCTCCAGCTCCGCCTTGGCGCGCGGGGTGAGCAGGTCCCGCGCGCCGGGCCCGAGCCCGACCACCGCGAGCCGCCCGCGCCCCGGCCGCCGTACGACGGCACAGGTCGCCATCGCCGGCCGCCCGTCGGCCCGCTCCGACTTCCGCTTGGGGACGAGGAGTTCACCGCCCCGGGCGAGTGCGGAGGCCTCGGCGACGGACGGCGTGCCGACGGCGGCGAGCGGCGCGTCGGACGGGTTCGGCACCTCGATGCCGGCCAACTCCTCGGCGGAGTACGTCACCACGGGCACGCCGAGCCGCGCGGCGGCCTCGACGATGCCGGGCTCGTCGCGCTTGGCGTCCACGGTGGCCAGCTCGGCGAGACTGCGGACGGACAGTCCGGCGTCCCGCAATGCGCCCTCGACCAGAGCGAGCACCTCCTCGACCGGAGCGCCCTTGGACGCGCCGACGCCCACGACCAGCGACGGCGGCCGCAGCAACACCTCCCGCGCACCGGGCTCGACGGCCCGGTCCGTCAACCGGACGGTGTACTCCCCGTGCTCCCCGTACTCCCCGTACTCCCTGTACTCCCCGCGTTCCGCGAACGGCACCGGCGGCAGCGGCCACGGCACCTCCGCGTCCAGCGCGACCGGCTCCCCGTCCAGCAGGGCCCGGGTCACGCCGGCCACCGCGCCCTCCACCGGAAGGCCGAGGGTGTCCAGGCCGGGGATGCCGACGGCGTCCGTGGCCGTGGTCACCACGGGCTCCGCGCCCAGCAACTCACCGACCGCCAGCGCGAGTTCATTGGCACCGCCCTCGTGCCCGCCGACCAGCGAGACGGCGAACCGCCCGGCCTCGTCGACGCACACCACACCCGGGTCGGCACGCTTGTCGGACAGCAGCGGCGCGACGAGCCGTACGACGGCCCCCGTCGCCAGGAAGCACACGAGCTGCTCGCACTCCGCGAACGCCCGCCGCACGGCGTCCCCGACGCCGTCGTGGGCGCGGCCGTCGTACACGCGGGTGCGGTCCGGCCACGCCGCGGCCAGCCGGTCGCGTGCCGCCGCCCCCGCCGCGGTGGCGGAAATCAGGCCGATCACTGAGCAACTCCTTCTCGATCAACGGGTGATGTGCCGACGGGGCTTCTGACGCCCCACAGCAGGAACACGGGATTGGTCGCCGCGAGCCGGGTCACGTCCCCGGGCAGCGGCGCGAGCCGCGAGGACTGCAGCAGCACCCCGTCGCAGTCGAACCCGGCGTCGGCGAGCGCACCGCGCACCGCGGGCACCCGGTCCAGCGCGGCCATCGCGACCACCACCGTCCGCCGGGCCCGCCGGGCGCACGCGGCGACGATGTCGGGCAGCTCGCGCCCCCCGCCCCCGACGAACACGGCGTCGGGATCGTCGAGTTCGGCGAGCGCGTCCGGCGCGGCGCCATGGACGACCTGCACGTCGACGCCGTGGGCCAGGGCGTTGGCGTGGATCCGGCCGACCCCGTCCGCCGTCTTCTCGACCGCGCTGACGGCCGCGCCGAGCCGCGCGCACTCCACGGCCACGGACCCCGAACCCGAGCCCACGTCCCAGACCAGGTCGCCGGCGCGCGGCCCGAGCCGGGCCAGGGCCAGCGCCCGCACCTCGAACTTGGTGATCATCGAGTCGCGGTGCGCGAACTCGCCCTCGGCCAGCGCCCACCCGGCCGGCCGGGCGCCGTCACCGACACCGGCCAGCGTCCGCACGGGACCGAGCACGCGCGTCTCGTCCAGGCACAGGACCACGCTCACCGCCGTCCCCCAGTCGCGGTCCGCCGCCTCGGCGGGGGAGACCCGCTCGACGCGCTCGCGCCCCGGGTCGCCGAGCGCCGAGGCGACCACGAGCACCCGTCCGGGCGCGCTGCGCGCGAGGGCGGCCCCCAGCTCGGCGGGTCCGGCGCCCGGCCCGGTGAGGACGGCGACCTTCGGATGCGCCCGGCAGACGTTGACGGCCGTCCGCGGATCCCGCCCGTGCGCGCTGACGACGACCGCGTCCTCCCAGGTCAGCCCGAGCCGCGCGAAGGCGGCGGCCACGGAGGAGACCCCCGGCCGCACCTCCAGCCGCGCCGACCCGAACCGCTCGGCCAGCGCCCGCACGATCCCGAAGAACCCGGGGTCGCCCGAGGCCAGCACGACCACGGCCCGGTCCTTCGCGTCGTACTCCTCGATCGCGTCCAGGGCGGGAGCGAGCGGACCGAGGACGATCCGCTCGGCGCCCTCGGGGATCCGGACGGCGTCCAGATGCCGCCGTCCGCCGACGACGAGCTCGGCGCCCGCCACCGCGTCGGAGGGAGTCGCGGCCCCCGTGCCGGTCCCGATGACCGTGATCACGTACTGGCACCCCGTTCGCGCAGCGCCCGGCGGGCCTCCGGGTCGGCCTTGCGATAGCCGTGGAAGTGACCGGGGTGGTAGAGGTGCGAGCGGGTGCCGTGCGCGTCGAGGGCCGGGCCGACCAGGAAGAGGGTGTGCTTCCAGAGCTTGTGCTCCTTCACCGTCTCCTCCAGCGTCTCGATCGTGCACTTCACGATCAGCTCCTCCGGCCAGGTCGCCTGGTAGGCGACGACGACCGGGGTCGCGGTCGGATAGCCGCCCTCCAGCAGTTCCCGCACCAGCTGCCCGCTGCGGGCGGCCGACAGGAAGATCGCCATGGTGGTGCCGTGCTTGGCGAACTCCCGCACCTCCTCGCCGGGCGGCATCGGCGTCTTGCCGCCGCCGAGCCGGGTCAGGACGACGGACTGCGCGACCTCGGGGATCGTCAGCTCCCGCCGGGCGAGCGCGGCGACGGCCGAGAAGGAGGAGACGCCGGGCACGATCTCGGTCTCGACGCCGATCTCCTCGCACCGGTCGAGCTGCTCCTGGGTGCCGCCCCACAGGGCGGGGTCGCCGGAGTGGATCCGGGCGACCCTGAGCCCCTCCCGCCGGGCCCGCCCGTACACGTCGACGACGTCCTCCAGGGACATGGTCGCCGAGTCGAGGACCTCCGCACCCTCGCGCGCGTGTTCGAGAACCTCCGCCTGGACCAGGCTCGCGGCCCAGATCACCACGTCGGCCTCCGCGATGGCACGCGCGGCACGGAACGTCAGCAGGTCGGCGGCGCCGGGGCCGGCGCCGACGAAGGTCACCTTGCCGGTGGAGGCATCGGCCATGGGTTCGGATCCTCTCATAGCGAGTCGCAACGGGTCTTGACGGTTCATGACGGGTTGCAGCGGGTCGTAATGGGTTGTGACGGGTGTCAGGGCCGGGGCCGGATGTGCGCGATCGGGGGTTGATCGGATAGCAAGGGCCTATGGCCGTCTTCGTCGCGCTCGGCGCGTTCCTCATGACGCTCGCCGGCGGCTGGACGGCACAACGCGTGACCGACCGCCGCCACCTGGTGCTGGGCCTGGCCGGCGGCCTGATGCTGGGCGTGGTCGGACTGGACCTGCTGCCGGAGGCACTGGAGGCCGCCGGCACGGAGGTCTTCGGCGTCCCGGCCGCACTGCTGCTCTTCGTGGCCGGCTTCCTGCTGGCCCATCTGGTGGAACGCCTGCTGGCGGTGCGCCAGGCCGCCCACGGCGCCGAGGAATACGACGGCCGGACCCCCGAGGTGGGGCTGACGGCGGCTGCGGCGATGGTCGGCCACAGCGCCATGGACGGCGTCGCGATCGGCGCGGCCTTCCAGGTGGGCGACGGCATGGGCGCCGCCGTCGCGGTCGCGGTCATCGCCCACGACTTCGCCGACGGCTTCAACACCTACACGATCACGAGCCTCTACGGGAACGCCCGCCGCAAGGCCCAGGCCATGCTGGTCGCGGACGCGGCCGCCCCGGTCGTCGGCGCGGCCTCCACGGCCTTCGTCACCATCCCGGAGCAACTGCTCGGCGGCTATCTGGGCTTCTTCGGCGGCGCGCTGCTCTATCTGGCGGCCGCCGAGATCCTCCCCGAGGCCCACCACGAACACCCCGCCCGCTCGACCGTGCTGTGCACGATCGCGGGCGCGGCCTTCATCTGGCTGGTGGTGGGCCTGGCGGCCTGAACCCCGGGCCCTCGCCTTCCCCGCTCTCACAGCTTGCCGCCCCGGCCGCCGCCGCGCCGCGCGGGCGCGATGAGCGTCGAGAGATAGGGCAGTGGCTGCCCGTCCAACTCCTCGGCGGCCCGGATCGACTCGTCCGGCAGCCCGAGCGCCGACCCCCACACGGCGTCCCCGAGCCGCCCGGTCTCCCGCAGCGCCTCGGCGACCTCGGCGGCCTGCCGCCCGAACTTGTACGCGACGACCGTCCCCGGCCCGGCGAGCGCGTCCTTCAGCACCGCCGACCCCGCCGTCACCGGCACCAGCGTCAACGGCTCGGTGCCCTCGGTCAGCACGGCGCCCGACCGCGCCGCGAGATCCTGCATCGCGGTGATGCCCGGGACGGTCTCGATCACGACCTCGGGCACCGCGTCCAGGACGGTCTGCGCGAGATAAGTGAACGTGGAGTACACGTTCGGATCCCCGATGGTCGCGAACGCGACGCTGCCGTGCTGCCGCAGCAACGCGGCGACCCGCTCCCCGGCGGCGTCCCAGGCGGCCTCCCGGCGCGCCCGGTCGGACCGCTCGTTCAACGCGAACACGACCCGAACGACCTTGTCCTCGGGCACGTAGTGCAGAACCGTCGCCTCGGCCCGCCCCCGCTCCCCGCTGTCCATCACAGGCACGACGACGACCTCGGCGGCCCGCAGCGCGTTCACGCCCTTGACGGTCACCAGCTCCGGATCCCCGGGCCCCACCCCGACCCCGACCAGCCTGCTGCTCACGCCGCTCATGCTGCTCATGACGTCCGGCACCTCTCCACGAACCGACGGGCCACACCGGGCTCGGACGCCCAGTGCGTGTGCAGATAACTTGCGTGCACACCTTGTTGTACGAAGCCTTCGACCCGCCGCTCGGGGGCACGCATCCCCCACGCGGGGGCCGCCCCCGCCCCCGGCTCGACGACCGTCCGGTGGAACTCGTGCCCCCGCATCCGCGTCCCGGCCGGCGCCAGCACACTGTCGCTCACGGCGACGGCGTCCCGGTAGCCGAGGGTGAGCCGCTCGGCCATCCGCGCGGTGGCGTCCAGCACCCCGCACATCGGCCGACCGTCCAGCTCACGGCACAGATACAGCAGGCCGGCGCACTCGGCGGCCACGGGAGCGCCGGACTCCGCGAGGGCGGCGACGGACTTGCGCAAAGGCTCGTTGGCGGACAGCTCGGCGGCGTACACCTCGGGGAACCCGCCCCCGAGGACGAGCCCGGCGGTGCCGTCGGGCAGCCGCTCGTCCCGCAGCGGATCGAAGGGGACGACTTCGGCGCCGGCGGCGGTGAGGAGTTCGGTGTGCTCGGCGTAGGAGAACGTGAACGCGGAGCCACCGGCAACGGCAACGAGGGGCCGAGCCCTCTCAGCCAACCGAGACGGGTGGTTGTGGGTGGGCGGGGCGGGGGTCCAGGGGGCGGAGCCCCCTGGGACGGCACCGGCAGCACGGGCAAGGGCTTCCAACGCGGCGAGGTCACACCCGGCGGCGACCTGCGCAGCCATCGCCGCGACGGAGTCCACCGCAGCCCCCCGCCGTTCGGCGACAGGAACCAACCCGAGGTGCCGAGAAGGCGTGGACACCTGCGGCGCACGCCGCAACGCGCCCAGCACCGGCACCCCGGCCGACTCCAACGCCTCCCGCAGCAACTCCTCGTGCCGGTCCGAGGCGACCTTGTTGAGGATCACGCCCCCGACCCGCACCTGCGGATCCCAGGACACGAACCCGTGCACCAGCGCCGCCACCGACCGCGACTGCGACGAGGCGTCCACGACAAGCACCACCGGCGCCCCCAGCAGCTTCGCCACATGAGCCGTGGACGCCAGCTCACCCTGCCCGGCCGCCCCGTCGAACATCCCCATCACCCCCTCGACGACGGCGATGTCACACCCCCGAGCGCCATGCAGGAACAACGGCCCGACCAACTCCGGCCCGCACAGATAGGCGTCGAGGTTCCGCCCCACCCGCCCGGTCGCGAGCGAGTGATACCCGGGGTCGATGTAGTCCGGCCCGACCTTGTGCGGGGACACGGCGAGCCCCCGCGCGGCGAACGCGGCCATCAGCCCCGTGGCAACGGTCGTCTTGCCGCTGCCGGACGACGGCGCGGCAACGACCAACCGAGGGACGGCGGAAGAGGACGAGGACGTCACCACGGAGTCACCACTCGATCCCCCGCTGCCCCTTCTGCCCGGCGTCCATCGGATGCTTGACCTTGGACATGTCGGTGACGAGATCCGCGAACTCGACCAGCTTCTCGGGCGCGTTCCGCCCGGTGATCACGACATGCTGATTCCCGGGCCGCTCCCGCAACACGCCCACGACCTCATCCGTGTCCACCCACCCCCAGTGCATCGGGTAGGCGAACTCGTCGAGCACGTACAGCTTGTACGTCTTGGCGGCGAGATCCCGCTTGACCTGCTCCCAGCCCTCGCGAGCCTTCTCCTCGTTGTCCATCTGGGAGTCCCGCTGCACCCAGGACCACCCCTCGCCCATCTTGTGCCAGTCGACGGACCCGCCCTCACCGCTCGCGCCCAGCACCCGCAGCGCGTTCTCTTCGCCGACCTTCCACTTCGCCGACTTGACGAACTGGAACACCCCGATCGGCCATCCCTGGTTCCAGGCACGCAATGCCAGCCCGAAGGCCGCGGTCGACTTGCCCTTCCCGATCCCGGTGTGCACGACGACCAACGGCCGGTTGCGTCGCTGACGCGTGGTCAGTCCGTCGTCCGGCACCACACTCGGCTGTCCCTGCGGCACTACGCGGCCCTCCTCGAACGACCCTGAACGTCCTTCACCAACCCGGCGATCGAGTCCGCCCGCAACTCGTCCAGCGTCACCGCCGTACCGCCCAGCTCACCCGCGAGCTGCCCCGCGAGCCCCAGCCGCACGGGCCCCGACTCGCAGTCGACGACCACCGAGGCGACCCCCTCGGCCGCGAACAGCCGAGCCGCCCGCCCGGCCAGCGCGACCGGCTCGGGGCCACCGGTGGCCCGGCCGTCCGTCACCACGACCACGAGCGCCCGCCGCGCGGGATCCCGCAGCCGCTCCACCCGCAGCACGTCGTGCGCCTTCAACAACCCGGCCGCGAGCGGCGTACGCCCCCCGGTCGGCAACGACTCCAGCCGGACGGCGGCGGCGTCGACGGACGAGGTCGGCGGCAACGCGACATCGGCCGCCGCCCCCCGGAACGTCACCAGCCCCACCTTGTCCCGCCGCTGATACGCGTCGAGCAGCAGCGACAGCACCGCCCCCTTCACCGCGCTCATCCGCTGCCGGGCCGCCATCGACCCGGACGCGTCCACGACGAACAGCACGAGGTTGCCCTCACGCCCCTCCCGGGTCGCCTGCCGCAGATCGTCCCGCCGGATCACCAGCCCGCGCCCGGACCGGCCCCGCGCCCGCTGATGCGGGGCGGCGGCCTGCACGGTCGCCGCGAGGTGCAGCTTTGTCAGGGCGCCCCGGGGCCGGCGCGCCCCCGTCGTCCGCCCGTGCTCCGTCCGCGCCCGGGACCGCCGCCCGGCGGCCCCCTCGCCGAGGCCGGGCACGCTCAGCACCTTCGTGCGGAACGGCTCGGACGCGCGCGCGGCGGACTGCTCCCCGCCGCCGGCGGAGGTCTGCGGCTCGCCGTCCTCACCGGCCTCGGGCCGCGCACCGGAGTCCCCGCCCTGCGGACCGTCGTCCGGAGCCGGCTGCCCGCCCCCGCCGCCGGGCCCGTCCGGATCGGAGTCGGGATCGGGGTTGGAGTCGTCCTCGCCGGAGAACTCCTCCAGCGTCTCGTCGAGCTTGCTCTCGTCGAGTCCCGGCGCGTCAAAGGGATTCCGCCGCCGACGGTGCGGCAGCGCCAGCAGCGCGGCCTGCCGGACGTCCTCCGCGAGCACCTCGGTCCGCCCCGCCCAGGCGGCCAGCGCGGTGGCCGTGCGCGCCATGACGATGTCGGCCCGCATGCCGTCGACCTCGAACGCCGCGCAGGTCGCCGCGATCTGCCGCAGCGGCCCGTCGCCCAGCCGCACGGACGGCAGCAACGCCCGCGCCGCGACGATCCGGGCGCGGACGGCGTGCTCCTCGTCCGCCCACCGCTCGGCGAACGCGTCGGGATCGTCGTCGTGCGCGAGCCGCCGCCGGACGACCTCCACCCGCTGGTCGGGCTCGCGCGAGGCGGCCACCTCCACCGTGAGCCCGAACCGGTCGAGCAACTGCGGCCGCAGCTCGCCCTCTTCGGGATTCATGGTCCCCACGAGCAGGAACTTCGAGGCGTGCCGCACGGAGACGCCCTCGCGCTCCACGTACGAGGCGCCCATCGCGGCCGCGTCGAGCAGCAGGTCGACCAGATGGTCGTGGAGCAGGTTGACCTCGTCGACGTAGAGGATCCCGCGGTGCGCGTCCGCGAGCAGCCCCGGCTCGAACGCCTTGACGCCCTCGGCGAGCGCCCGCTCGATGTCGAGAGCGCCGACGAGCCGGTCCTCGGAGGCGCCGACGGGCAGTTCGACGAGACGGGCGGGCCGCGTCTCGAACGCGGGCTCGTGCGGCCCGTCCGGGCACCCGGGATCGGGGGAGGCGGGATCGCAGGAGAACCGGCACCCGGCGACGACCTCCAGGTCAGGCAGCAGCACCGAGAGCGCCCGCACGGCCGTGCTCTTGGCCGTGCCCTTCTCGCCGCGCACCAGCACACCGCCCACCGCGGGCGACACCGCGTTCAGCAGCAGCGCGAGCCGCAGATCGTCCTGACCGACAACGGCCGTGAAAGGAAAGGGAGTTGTCACTGGTCGCCCTCCAAGTCGCCTTCCAGCTCCAGGTAGGTCGCCCGCAGCCGCTCGATGGTGTCGGCGTCCGGCTCGGCCCACAGCCCGCGGTCGGCGGCTTCCAGGAGGCGCTCCGTGATCCCGCGCAGCGCCCACGGGTTGGACTTCTTCATGAAGTCCCGGTTCTCCGCGTCGAAGACGTACTCCGCGCTGAGCTTCTCGTACATCCAGTCGTCCACGACCCCCGCCGTGGCGTCGTAGCCGAAGAGGTAGTCGACCGTCGCCGCCATCTCGAAGGCGCCCTTGTAGCCGTGCCTGCGCATGGCCGCCATCCAGCGCGGGTTGACCACCCGGGCGCGGAACACCCGGTGGGTCTCCTCGCCGAGGGTCCGCGTCTTCACCTGGTCCGGTACCGCGGAATCGCCCACGTACGCCTCGGGGCTCGCCCCGGTCAGGTGTCGGACCATGGCCACCATGCCGCCGTGGTACTGGAAGTAGTCGTCGGCGTCGACGAGATCGTGCTCACGCGTGTCAACGTTCTTCGCCGCCACCGCGATCCGCCGGAACGCCGTCTCCATGTCGCCGCGCGCCGCCCGCCCGTCGAGCCCGCGCCCGTAGGCGTAGCCGCCCCAGACCGCGTACACCTCGGCGAGGTCCGCGTCGGAGCGCCAGTTGCGGGCGTCGATCAGCGGCAGCAGCCCCGCCCCGTAGGCCCCCGGCTTCGAGCCGAAGACCCGGGCCGTCGCGCGCCGCCGGTCACCGTGCTCGGCGGTGTCCTCGTCCACGTGCGCGCGCACGAAGTTGGACTCGGCGGGCTCGGCCAACTCCGCCACCGCCCGCACCGCGTCGTCGATCAGAGCGACCACGTGCGGGAACGCGTCCCGGAAGAAGCCGGAGATCCGCACGGTCACGTCGATGCGCGGCCGGCCCAGCTCGTCCAGGGGCACGATCTCGAAGCCCGTCACCCGGCGCGAGGCGTCGTCCCACACCGGACGGCAGCCCAGCAGCGCCAGGATCTCGGCGATGTCGTCGCCCTGGGTGCGCATCGCGGACGTGCCCCACACCGTCAGGCCGACGGACTTCGGATAGTCGCCCGTGTCCTGCAGATACCGCTGCACGAGCGAGTCCGCGAGCGCCTGCCCGACCTCCCAACTCAGCCTGGACGGGATGGCCTTGGGGTCGACGGAGTAGAAGTTGCGCCCGGTCGGCAGGACGTTGACCAGCCCGCGCGTCGGGGAGCCCGACGGACCGGCGGGAACGTACCCGCCGTCGAGGGCCTTCAGGATGTGCCCGATCTCGTCGGTCGTCTTCTCCAGCCGCGGCACGACCTCGGTGCAGGCGAACTCCAACACCGCGACGGCGTCGGTGAGTTCGAAGCCCAGCGCCTCCCGCACCAGGCCACGGCTCTCGGCGACCGCCCAGCCCCGCTCCTCCATGCCCTCGGCGACCCGCCGGCACAGCTGCTCCAGCAGGTCGATCGCATCGGCGGCCGACCGCGCCGGCCCCTCGACGAGCTCCGACAGCTCGACCGGCACCTTCACCGGCGCGCCCGGCTCGGCGAGCAACTCCTTCTCGCTGAGCCCGAAATGGGCCGCGAAGGACGCCCTGAGCCCCGGCAGCGCGTTCGCCTGCCCGCCCCACACCTGCGAGGCGCGCAGCACGGCGAGCACCAGGTTCACCCGGGCCTCGCCGACCGGACCGCCGCCGAGGATGTGCAGACCGTCGCGGATCTGCACGTCCTTGATCTCGCACAGATAGCCGTCGATGTGCATGACGAACTCGTCGAAGGCGTCGTCGTCCGGCTGGTCGTCCACATGCAGGTCGTGGTGCAGCTCCGCCGCCTTGACCAGCGTCCAGATCTGCGCGCGCACGGCCGGCGCCTTCGTCGGGTCCAGATCGGACACGAGCGCGTACTCGTCGAGGAGCTGCTCCAGCTTGGCCAGGTCGCCGTAGGTGTCGGCCCGCGCCATCGGCGGGACGAGATGGTCGACCACGGTGGCGTGCCCGCGCCGCTTGGCCTGGGTGCCCTCACCGGGGTCGTTGACGATGAACGGGTACACGAGCGGCAGCTCCCCGAGCACGGCGTCCGGCCCGCAGCCCCTGGACAGCCCCAGCCCCTTGCCCGGCAGCCACTCCATCGTGCCGTGCTTGCCCATGTGCACGATGGCGTCGGCGCCGAAGGAGTGGTCCAGCCAGCGGTAGGCCGCCATGTAGTGGTGCGACGGCGGCATGTCCGGGTCGTGGTAGATCGCGATCGGGTTCTCGCCGAAGCCGCGCGGCGGCTGGATCATCACCACGACGTTCCCGAACTGCAGGGAGGCCAGCACGATGTCGTCCCCGTCGACGTACAGGCTGCCCGGCGGCTCGCCCCACGCGTCGAGCATGCCCTGGCGCAACTCGGGGTCCAGTTTGTCGAACCACGCCTGGTAGTCGGCGAGCGGCACGCGCGCGGGAGCGGCCGCCAACTGCTCCTCGGTGAGCCATTCGACGTCATGGCCACCGGCGTTGATGAGCCGGTGGATCAACTCGTCCCCGTTGTCCGGGTATTCGGTGAGCGAGTAACCGGCCGCCTTGAGCGCGTCCAGCACCCGGACCGCCGACGCGGGCGTGTCGAGACCGACCGCGTTGCCGACCCGCGAGTGCTTGGTCGGATAGGCCGTGAAGACGAGCGCGAGCTTCTTGTCGCCGTTCGCCTTGTGCCTCAACTGCGCGTGCCGTACGGCGATCCCGGCGACGCGTCCGGCCCGCTCGGGGTCGGCGACGTACACCGGGACGTCGTCCGGGCCCTGCTCCTTGAAGGAGAAGGGGACCGTGATCAGCCGTCCGTCGAACTCGGGGATCGCCACCTGCATCGCCGCGTCCATGGGGGACAGGGCCGCGTCGGACTCCTCCCAGGCGGCGTGCGAGGAGGTCAGGCAAAGTCCTTGCAGTACCGGCACGTTCAGGTCGGCGAGCGCCCCGATGTCCCAGGCCTCCTCGTCCCCGCCCGCCGAGGCCTGCGAGGCGTGCGTGCCGCCGGCGGCGAGGACGGTGGCCACGAGCGCGTCGGCCCGGCCGAGCAGCTCGTACAGTCCGGCGTCCGCACCGCGCAGCGAACCGCAGTACACGGCCAGCGCGTTGGCCCCCCGCGCCTCGATGGCGTCGCACAGCGTGTCCACGAAGGCGGTGTTGCCGCTCAGGTGGTGGGCCCGGTAGAAGAGGACGCCGACGGTCGGCCGGCCCTCGATGAACTCCCGCTCCCCGTGCATCCCGAACTCGGGCATCTTCTGCGGCTCGACGAACCCCTCGCCGGTCAGCAGCACGGTGTCGGAGAGGAACCGGGCCAGCTCGGTCAGGTTGGCCGGCCCGCCCTCGACGAGATACCGCAGCGCCTCCGCCACCACCCCGGCCGGCGCCGAGGACTCGGCCATCAGCTCGGCGTCCGGCACGGCCTCGCCGCCCAGCAGCACGGTCGGGATGCCGGACGCCTTCAGCGCGGCGAGCCCGTCCTCCCAGGCCCGCTTCCCGCCGAGCAGCCGTACGACGGCGAGGTCGGCGCCGTCCAGGAGGGCGGGCAGCTCCTCGGCGACGTCGACGCGGGTCGGGTTGCCGATCCGGTAGTCGGCGCCGGCAGCGGCCCGGGCCGCCAACAGATCGGTGTCGGCGGTGGACAACAACAACACTGTGCTCATGCGGGCGCTCCCGGTGGAATGAAAGGCAGTCCTTGCGGCGCGCCCGACTCGATGAGCCGCCAGAGCGCGTCGGTGTCCGCGTGCTGTTCGATCAGATCGCCGAGCCGGTCGAGCTGCTCCTCGCGCAGCCCGGCGAAAGAGGTGTCGGGGGCGGGCGTGAACCGGCGGCCCGCGGCGGCCGCGACCTCGCGCAGGAACGCCCGCCGGAATCCGTCCGACTCCAGCGAGCCGTGCCAGTGCGTGCCCCAGGTCTGCCCGACCCGGCAGCCGTCCAGGAAGGGGGTTCCGCCCAGGATCTCGGCGACCCCGTGGTGGATCTCGTAGCCCTCGACGGTCTCGCCGAGGGCTTCGCCCACCGGCCTGGTGAGGGTCTTCTCCCGGGCGAACCGCACCCGGACGGGCAGCAGTCCGAGTCCGTCGACCCGGCCCCGGCGGCTCTCGACCTCGTCCTCGATGCGCTCGCCGAGGAGCTGGAAGCCGCCGCAGATCCCGAGGATCGGCCGGCCCTCCGCCGCCCGGCGCAGCAGGGCCTCGGCCAGGCCGCGCTCGTGCAGCCACTCCAGGGCCCGGACCGTGCCTCGGGTGCCGGGCACGACGACGAGATCGGCGTCGGCCAGCTCCTCCGGCCGGTCCACGAACCGCACGACGACACCGGGCTCGGCGGCGAGCGCGTCCACGTCGGTGAAGTTGGACATGAGCGGCACGGCGCACACGGCGATCCGCAGCACGTCGTCCCCCACCGGCGGGGCGGTGTTCGACTCGCGCACGGTGCCGCGCAGCGAGACCCGGAGCCCGTCCTCCTCGTCGATCCCGAGCCCGTGCCGGAACGGCAGCACCCCGTAGGTGCGCCGTCCGGTGAGCCCGAGCAGCATGTCGAGCCCCGGCTCCAGCAGGGAGACGTCGCCGCGGAACTTGTTGACGAGGAACCCGGCGACGAGTGCCTGGTCCTCGGGGGACAGGAGCGCGACCGTCCCGAAGAAGGACGCGAAGACCCCGCCGCGATCGATGTCACCGACGACGAGCACGGGAAGCCCGGCGTTCCGGGCGATCCCCATGTTCACGATGTCGGTCCGCCGAAGATTGATCTCGGCGGGAGAACCGGCCCCCTCACAGATCACCGCGTCATACGTGCCCCGCAACTCGGCGAGACAGTCGAGAACGGTTCCCAGGAGTTTCTGCTGCCGGCCCCCGTGATACCCACGGGCGCTCAGCTCCCCGACGGGCTTGCCGAGCAGCACGACCTGGCTGCTCTGCTCGCCGCCCGGCTTCAGCAGCACGGGATTCATGAGCGCGGTCGGCTCGACCCGGCAGGCCTGGGCCTGCATGGCCTGAGCCCGGCCGATCTCGGCGCCTTCCTTCGTCACGAACGAATTCAGGGACATGTTCTGCGCTTTGAAGGGCGCGACCTTGACGCCCTGTCGCACCAGCCATCGGCAGATCCCGGCCGTCACGACACTCTTGCCGGCATCGGAGGTCGTGCCCGCGACCAGAAGACCGCCGCCGGTCATGAGGCACGCCCCTTCGCCTTGGCTTTCGCTTGCGCGTTCACGGTCGTGGCGAGGGCGCGCGCGGCGACGGTCACGCCGAGCGCGAGCAGACCGACCCGGCGCGAGAGCCGCGCGGCACGTTCGATGTCCTCGGCGACGACGGGCCGCCCGGCCGCCGCGTTGAGCACGGGCCGGTGCTCGACCCGGCCGCCGTACGACAGGGTCCCGCCCAGCCGCACCCCGAGCGCCCCGGCGAACGACGCCTCGACGGGCCCCGCGTTGGGGCTGGGATGCCGGCCCGCGTCCGCCCGCCAGGCCCGGACGGCCCCGCGCGGATCGTCCCCGGCCACGGCGGCGAGGACGGCGGTCAGCCGGGCCCCCGGCCATCCGGCGAGGTCGTCGAGCCGAGCGGAGGCCCACCCGAAGCGCAGGTATCTCGGCGAGCGGTGCCCGACCATGGCGTCGAGCGTGTTGACGGCGCGGAACCCGAGCAGCCCCGGCACCCCGCCGACGGCCCCCCACACCAGCGCCCCCACGACGGCGTCGGAGGTGTTCTCGGCGACGGACTCCACGACGGCCCGGGCGATCCCGTCCGCGTCCAGCGCCTGCGGATCGCGCCCGCACAGATGCGGCAGCCGCTCCCGCGCGGCATCGACGTCCCCCGCTTCGAGGGCCCGTCCGATGCCCCGCGCCTCGCGGACGAGAGAGGAGCCCCCGACGACGGCCCAGGTGGCGGCGGAGGTGAGGACGACGGAGACGGCGGCGGACGACCGTCCGCGGCGCGCGGCGGCAGCCCCCAGCGCTACGGCGCTCCCGGCGCACACGAGGGTGTGCAGGGCGCCCCATCCTCGGTGATCCCGCCACAGCACCCGCTCCACGTCACCCGCGGCCCGCCCGAACGCGGCGACCGGATGCCCACGGCGGGGATCGCCGAGCAGCAGATCGCCGAGGAGGCCGGCGGCGGCGCCGTACGCGAAGACGCGATCGGCACGCACGGGCTCAGCCGGCCGTGGGGTCGGGCAGCGAACCGGTGCGGTACCTCAACGGCCGAGCGAGCATGGCGATATGTCCTCACTCAGGGTGTCCGCGCCCTGGTTCGACTAGACCGGCGGTGAGAGTTCCTGGCTCCCGGGGGCTTACTACCCCGGTGACAGTGGCGGGACCGCGCCGGATTCGCACCGGCTTCCTCTCCTACCGCCGTTGATGGCTCCGGCAGTCCACCACGGGCCCGGAACGGCCGTCAACTTGCCGTTGACCTGCACAGGGAGAGTGTGCAGAACCCCACACCGCCACCACGACGGAGGTCACTCGCGCCCGGCTCGCAGCCGGCTCGCGGGGAGAAAACGGACCGCCCCGCGCGGCTCGTCGAAGAGCCGCACAGGGCGGTGAGTGCCGTCGGCCGGGCGTCAGACCACGATCAACGAGATCCCGTAGGCCACCGCGGCCGCGCAGGCGACGAAGCACGCGTACGCGCCCGTCACCGCGAGGGTGTCCGAGCCGCCCTCCGCCGCCGCGCGCTCCTGCCGCGACAGGCCCATGATGCCGAGGGTGAACAGGGCCACCAGGGCCACGGTGACCACGAGGCTGACGCCGAAGACGGAGCCCAGCGCCGCCCAGTCGATCTTCATGCTGCTTCTCTTCCTTCGTACCGGGTGCGCGGGCTCAGACGGCCGGGGCGGTGGGCTCGGTGGCGGCTGCTGCGGCGGCGGTCGCGGCGGTCGCGGCGGGGGACGGGATGGTGGCCGTCAGGCTGTCGGCGACCGGGGCCGGGATCGCCGTCGGCTCGTCCGTCCCGTTGACGTTCGACGCGTCGATGACCTCGCGCCGCGAGATCTTCCAGATCCACGCGCTGGAAGCCACCAGGAAGATCGCGACCAGCGCCGTGCCCCAGTCGCCCAGGTCGGTCACGGACTCCGCCAGCGCGCCCACCAGGGCCGCCGCCGGCAGCGTCAGACCCCAGGCGACGAACATCCGCGTCGCCGTCGACCAGCGGACCACTCCGCCCTTGCGGCCGAGGCCCGCGCCCATCACTGCGCCGGAGACCGAGTGCGTGGTGGAGAGGGAGAAGCCGAGGTGGGAGGAGGCCAGGATGACCGTGGCCGCGCTGGTCTGGGCGGCGAAGCCCTGCTGCGGCTGGAGGTCGGTCAGGCCCTTGCCCATCGTGCGGATGATGCGCCAGCCGCCGAGGTAGGTGCCGAGCGCGATGGCGAGGCCCGCGGAGAGGATGACCCAGGTGGGCGGGTCCGAGTCGGGGGCCACGGCGCCGCCGGCCACGAGCGCGAGGGTGATGATGCCCATCGTCTTCTGCGCGTCGTTCGTGCCGTGGGCGAGCGAGACCAGGCCGGCCGAGGCGATCTGGCCGGCGCGGTAGCCCTTCGCCGCGGCCTTGCCGTCGGCCTTCTTGCCGAGGGTGTAGGAGAGGCGGGTCGCCAGCAGCGCCGCGATGCCCGCCACGATCGGGGCCGCGATGGCCGGGATCAGGACCTTGGTGACCAGGGCGTCGCCGTGCACCGCGCCCATGCCGGCCGAGGCGATGGTGGCGCCGATCAGACCGCCCATGAGGGCGTGCGAGGAACTGGAGGGCAGGCCCACCAGCCAGGTCACGAGGTTCCAGAGGATGGCGCCGACCAGTGCGGCGAAGATGACCTCGGGCCGGATGCCGGTCTCGTCGACGAGCCCCTTGGAGATCGTGTTGGCGACCTCCACGGAGAGGAACGCGCCGACGAGGTTCAGCACGGCGGACATGGCCACCGCGACCTTCGGTCTGAGGGCGCCGGTCGAGATGGTCGTCGCCATCGCGTTGGCGGTGTCGTGGAAACCGTTCGTGAAATCGAACGCGAGTGCGGTTACCACCACAATCGCGAGGATCAGCGAGAAGCTTTCCATTTACCCAGGCAATCGTTCGAAGTGATCGGCCGGTTGAACGTAAGTAACCTAGGTGAACGGATGGTGAACTGAGGGGGGCTGCACGGTGTCCAATGGGGCGGGAGTGGGTCTGTGTTTCTTCGCTGTGCCGCCGACGGTTCAGGCGCCGCACGGCTAGTCCCCTTTTGCGAACCTCCGCAGCCGGTCGACGGAGCCGTTGAAGAGATTCTGGTCACCCGGCAGGCTGCCGCTGTCGGCGTACTGCCAGAAGGTCCACGCCGACCAGCCGCCCGGCAGGGCGCCCGCGTCGGCGGACCGGTAACGGGCGATCCACAGGGCGTGATCCGCGGCGAAGGCGCCGCTGCCGCCCGTGCAGAGGTTCCACCAGTGGGTCGTCGTGTAGATCACCGGGCGACGGCCGGTGAGCCGGTGCACCTCGTCGCTGAAGGCCCTGATCCAGGCGACCGTCTTCGCCTTCGTCAGGCCGTAGCAGGTGTTCGAGCCGCCGTAGGGGTTGTACTCCATGTCGAGGGCGGGCGGCAGGGTCCGGCCGTCCGCACTCCAGTCGCCGCCGTTGCCGACGAAGTGCGCCGCCTGCGCCTTGCCCGAGCCCTTGTCCGGCAACGCGAAGTGGTACGCGCCGCGCAGCAGCCCGACCGCGCCGGCGCCCGCGTACTGCGCGTCGAAGTACGGGTTGCGATAGGAGGTCGACTCGGTCGCCTTGACGTAGACGAACCCCGCCCCCGCGGCCTTCGCCCTCGGCCAGTCGACGGTCTTCTGGTGGGACGAGACGTCATGTCCCCTCGGCTGCTCCGCCGCGCGGGCGGGCGCCTGGGCGAGGCCGGTCCCCGCGGCGGCCAGCGCCACGGCCCAGGCCGCCCGGGCGAGACCGCCCCTGCGTCGGGACGCCGTGGACGCCGTGGACGGCCTGGATGGCCTGAATGGCCTGGACGACGGTGTGTGGGCGCGAGCCATGATTCCCCCGGAACGGCGGCGTGCACGAAACGAAAACGAACCAGAGGCTAGGGGAAGATCCACCGATATCGGCGGGTGTTCGTCGATCTCCGGCCACATCACGACAAGGGGAGGATCGCGGCATGGCTGAGCAGCGAGGGAGACGTGCGGTTCCCGAGGAGGCCCGCGCCTGGGAGGCGCTCGTGACGACGGCCCGCCGCACCGTGACCGACGGACTGGTCGTCGGCACCTCCGGCAACGTCTCCGTGCGCGTCGGCGACACCGTGCTGGTCACCCCGTCGGGCGTGCCCTACGACCGGCTCGCCCCCGGCGACGTCACCGGCGTCGACCTCACCGGCCGGCAGGTGCTCGGCGGCCTGATTCCGACCAGCGAACTGCCCATGCACCTCGCCGTCTACCGCGGCACCGACGCCGGGGCGGTCGTCCACACCCACGCCGTGCACGCCACGGCCGTCTCGACCCTCGTCGCCGAGCTTCCCCGCGTCCACTACATGGCGGCCGCGCTCGGCGGACCCGTCCGGGTCGCCCCCTACGCCACGTACGGCACCGAGGAGTTGGCCGAGAACATGCTCCAGGCCCTTGCGGACCGCACCGGCTGTCTGCTGCAGAACCACGGCACCCTCACCTACGGCGCCACCCTCGACCAGGCCTACGACCGCACGGCCCAACTGGAGTGGATGTGCCGCCTGTGGCTGACAGCCTCGTCCCTCCCCGACCACACCCCCACCCTCCTGACACCCGAACAACTGACCCAGGCAGCAGCCCGCCTACGCACCTACGGACAACGCCCCTGACCCGGCCCCCCACCAGGCCCGCGTCACTCCCACCACCGTGCCTACGCCCCACTCCCCACCCGGCCCCCAACACGCCGCCCACTGGCCCCGCCGCGCCCCTCCACCGGCCCGCGCCGCTCTCCCCAGCGGCCCCCGCCACGCCCCCCGCCACGCCCCCCGCCACGCCCCCCGCCGCGCCACCGCACCGGCCCCGTCACCCTTGTCGACTGCACCGCTGGCCGGTTGTGGGGATGGCCGGGAGACTGGGCGGGTGCGCACTGTCAGAGCGACGGCCGCCGCCGTCACCGCAGCCCTGGCCGCCGGCGCGGCCAGCGTCGCCGTCGGCCGGTTCGCCAGCGACGCCGCGCTGAAGGCGCCGCCCGGCCGGCCCCTGCCCACCGAGCCGCGGCTCACCGTGCACGGCACGGCCGCCGGCCGGATCACCCTCACCCGTGACCTGGCCGCCCTGCGTCCCGGCACCTACGGGCTCTCCGGGAACGGCTCCCACGCGGTCGTCGGCGCCGTGCTGCCCACCGCCCCGCACTCCGCGGACACCGTCGTACGCCGTCTGGAACGCGTCACGCACGGCACCCTGAACCCCGGGGACGCGGTCTGGCTCACCCCGAACCTGCACATCGGCAACCCCGGCACCGCCCTCGGCCTCGACCACGCCGACATCGACATCCCGGGCGAGCTGGGCAACCTGCCCGCCTGGTTCGTCCCCGGCGCCCGGCGCACCTGGGTGATCGCCGTGCACGGCCTGGGCACCACCCGCGAACACGCGCTGAACGTCATGGCCTTTCTGCACCGCCGCCGCTTCCCCGTGCTCGCCCTCGCCTACCGCGGCGACCTCGGGGCGCCCCGGTCCCCGGACGGTCTGAACCACCTCGGCGAGACCGAGTGGCGGGACCTGGACGCGGCGATGCGCTACGCCGTGCGCTACGGCGCCGAACGCGTCGTCCTGCTCGGCTGGTCCACCGGCGCGACCATGGCCCTGCGCGCCGCCGCCGACTCGGGACTGCGCGACCTCGTCACGGGGCTGGTGCTCGACTCCCCGGTCCTCGACTGGCGGGCGACGCTGCGGGCCCTCGCCGCCGCCCGGCACACCCCCGGCGCCCTGCTGCCGCTCGCCGTCCGCGCCGCCGAGGGCCGCACCAGCCTGCGCGGCAGCTACAGCGGCCCCCGCACCTCCGGCGGCTCCGGAGACCTCGGCGACACGGCCGCCGATCCGGCCCGGCTGAGGGTCCCGACGCTGATCCTGCACGGCCCCGACGACACCGTCGCCCCCTGGCGCGTCTCCCGTCGTCTCGCCGACCGCCGGCCCGACCTGGTCGCCCTGCACACCGTCCCGCACGCCCCGCACGGCGCCATGTGGAACGCGGACCCCGAGGCCTACGAGGAGGCCCTGCGCCGCTTCCTGACCCCACTGATGTGACCCCCGCCGGGACCGCTCATGTGAGCCCGCCGTTGACGCACCCGGAGCGGTCCCGGAGGTTCCGTTTAAGGCCGTACCACTGGCCGGAAGACGCCTCTTCAGCCCTCGCGGAACCCCGTGCGTTGGCCAGTCCCGTAGCCCGCCGTGACATTCCGTTTGGGTTTTCGGACCGTCAACCGGAAGACTGCACCCGTGACGTCCCGTATCCCGCGCGACTCCAGGCTTCGACTCGTCCGCCCGCGACCCCTGGCCGCCGCTCCCTCAGCCGTGAACGAGCGGCGCCCGCGCCGCCCCGCACCCCGCCCGCCGGAGGGCACCCCGGCCCCCGCTGAGCTGGCCAGAATGGCGCGCTCCGGACTGGCCGCCGCGGCGCGTGTCGCCCGCTGGGCCGACAACGCCCTCGGCCCCGGCCGAGACGCCGCGACCACCGACGGCAAGGCCACGCTCTCCCACACGACCGCCGAACGGGCCGCCAGTGATCTGGGCCTGACCACGGATCGGATCCGCGCCGACTGGGACACCGCCCGCCTCGCGGGTCTCGTCGAGGTGCACGGCGACAGCGCGCGCCCCGGCTGGCGGCTGCGCGCCTGGGACCGGGACGACAGCGCCGTCCTGCGCGGCTGGGTCGCCCTGTTCGACGCCTGGTCGCTCGCCTCCCCGGAGCCCGGGGACCAGGAGCCCGCCGCGGTCGCCGAGGTCGTCTCGGCCATGCCCCAGGTGCTCTCCTTCCTCCAGCTGTCCGCCGGGCCCGTCCCCGTGGAACAGCTCCTGGACCTGCTGCGCCAGCGCGTCACCGAACTGCGCACCGAGCGCTGCGAGGTCCCCTACGGCGCCGGGTCCGAAGCCGCGACCCCGCTCGCCTCGGTCCCCGTCGCCGAGGCCGACCCCGCGGAGCCCGCGCAGGACGCCGAACTCGCCCCCCTCCTCGACTGGGCGCTGCACGCCCTCGGCTCCGTGGGCGCCCTCACCTACGGCACCGGACACGCCACCCTCACCCCGCTGGGCAGCTGGGCGGTCTGGGTCAAGCTGGAGCAGATCTGCGTCGCCGCGCAGAGCCCCGCCGGCAACATCGAGCAGTCGGCCGAGGGCATGCTCCGCGGCTGCGCCCAGCTCCGCCCGAACGCGGCCCGCGCCGAGTACCGCGCCTGGCTCGCCGCCCGCACCGTCGGCAGCGCCGTCGGCGAGCTGCTGTTCGCGGCCCGCGGTGACGACGCCCTGCTGCGCGGCCTCGCCTTCGAGGCGCTGCGCGTCGTCGGCGCCCCCGCCGAGCCCGACGTCCGCGCGGTCGTCGACGAGCCCGCCCTGCGGCCGTACGCGCTGCTGTGGCTCGCCGAACACGACGGGGTGGACCCGGAGGACGCCCACGAGGTGCTCACCCGGGAGGAGGCCACCTGGCTGTGGGTCGACACCGCCGCGGCCGTCGCCGACCACGGCGAGGCGCCGATGCTCGTACGGCACCTGGAGTCCGCGCTGCAGCCGACCGTGCCCGCCCTGCTGACCGAGGTGCGTGCCGTGGGGCACCCGCGCACGGTGCAGGTGCTGGTGGCGCTGGCCGCCGCGCATCCCGACCCGGCGCTGGCCAAGGCCGTCCGCCGGGCCGCCTTCCAGGTACACACCGGAGGCAGCTGACCGCCGGAGCCGTCACCGGAACCGTCACCGGAGCCGTCACCGGACCCGGAGCAGTAGCAGTAGCCGTGCCGTAAGCCGTGGCCGGAGAGCCCCGACGGGGCTCTCAGCCCTGTATCTCGGGCGCGTACGTGCCGAAGCTCCACAGATTGCCCTCGATGTCCCGGGCCATGTAGTCCCGGGAGCCGTAGTCCTGGTCCGTCGGGGGCATCAGGATCTCCGCGCCGTGCTCCACGGCCCGCCGGTGGTGTGCGTCCACGTCGTCCACCACGACGTACACGCCGGTCGTGCCCGCGTTCTTCATCGCCGTGTCGAAGACGCTGCCGGTGCCCTTCGAGCCCAGCATCACCGCGCCGTTGCCCTGCACCAGCTCGGCGTGCACGACCGAGCCGTCCTCCCCTTCGTAGACGGACAGCTCGGTGAAGCCCAGGGCCTCCGTGAGCTGCCGGATCGCCGCCTTCGCGTCGGCGTACAACACCGTCGGGTAGATGCTCGGACGCCCGCCGTTCGTGCCTGCCATGCCGATCACTCCCTTGTGCCCATGCCGGATCCTGCCGGATCTGTCACTTCGCCCACCTGTCGCCCAGCATGGCACCCGGCACTGACAACGACCCGTGCTCCGGGAACGCCCCCCGATCCGTGATCGAACACCTGAACCGAAAAAAGTCCTTGCATGGTCCCGTTAGACTGGCGTCATGGCCATTCTCCTCGCGCATTAGACGGCGGGAACGTCCTCAGCCGCCCATCCCGCCAACGACCCCGCACTGGAGTCTGTCCGTGATCTCCGCCTCCGGCATCGAGCTGCGCGCCGGTGCCCGCATCCTCATCGAGAACGCCTCCTTCCGAGTGGCCAAGGGCGACCGGATCGGTCTCGTCGGGCGCAACGGCGCCGGCAAGACCACCCTCACCAAGGTCCTGGCCGGCGAGGGCATCCCGGCCGGCGGCCAGGTCACCCGCTCCGGCGAGGTCGGCTACCTCCCCCAGGACCCCCGCACCGGCGATCTCGACACCCTCGCCCGCGACCGCATCCTCTCCGCGCGCGGGCTGGACACCCTGATCCGCAAGATGCGCGAGAACGAACAGCGGATCGCCAACGGCAGCGGCGCCACCCGCGACAAGGCGATGCGCCAGTACGAGCGCCAGGAGACGGAGTTCCTCACCAAGGGCGGCTACGCCGCCGAGGCCGAGGCCGCCACCATCGCCGCCGCGCTCAACCTGCCCGACCGGGTGCTCGGCCAGCCGCTGCACACCCTGTCCGGCGGTCAGCGCCGCCGCGTGGAACTGGCCCGCATCCTGTTCTCCGACGCGGACACGCTCCTCCTCGACGAGCCGACCAACCACCTCGACGCCGACTCGATCGTCTGGCTGCGCGACTACCTCAAGACCTACCGCGGCGGCTTCATCGTGATCTCCCACGACGTCGACCTGGTCGAGACGGTCGTCAACAAGGTGTTCTACCTGGACGCCAACCGCTCCCAGATCGACGTCTACAACATGGGCTGGAGGCTCTACCAGCAGCAGCGCGAGGCCGACGAGAAGCGCCGCAAGCGCGAGCGGCAGAACGCCGAGAAGAAGGCCGCCGCACTGCACTCGCAGGCCGACAAGATGCGCGCCAAGGCCACCAAGACGGTCGCCGCGCAGAACATGGCCCGCCGCGCGGACAAGCTGCTCTCCGGCCTGGAGGCGGTCCGGCAGGCCGACAAGGTCGCCAAGCTCCGCTTCCCCGAGCCCTCGCCCTGCGGCAGGACCCCCCTGATGGCCGAGGGCCTGTCGAAGTCGTACGGCTCCCTGGAGATCTTCACCGACGTCGACCTGGCCATCGACAAGGGCTCCCGGGTCGTCATCCTCGGCCTCAACGGCGCCGGCAAGACGACCCTGCTGCGGCTGCTGGGCGGGGTGGAGACGCCCGACACCGGCGAGGTCGTCCCCGGTCACGGCCTCAAGCTCGGCTACTACGCGCAGGAGCACGAGACGCTCGACCCGGAGCGCACGGTCCTGGAGAACATGCGCTCCGCCGCCCCCGACCTGGACCTGGTCGAGGTCCGCAAGACGCTCGGCTCGTTCCTGTTCTCCGGCGACGACGTCGACAAGCCCGCCGGCGTCCTGTCCGGCGGCGAGAAGACCCGGCTGGCCCTCGCCACCCTCGTGGTCTCCTCGGCCAATGTGCTGCTCCTCGACGAGCCGACCAACAACCTCGACCCGGCCAGCCGTGAGGAGATTCTCGGCGCGCTGCGTACCTACAAGGGCGCGGTCGTCCTCGTCACCCACGACGAGGGCGCGGTGGAGGCGCTGCAGCCCGAGCGGATCATCCTGCTGCCCGACGGGGTCGAGGATCTGTGGGGTTCCGACTACGCGGATCTGGTCGCTCTGGCCTGATCGAATGCGTGATCCACAGCGTTGGATCATTCGTCTGGATCATTCGGCCTACCGGTGATCCATCATCTGTGTGAGATCTCCTCGTATCGAGGTGTGTCGTACATCGATTTCTCGGCCGATCCCTTTGTCGACAAGGGATCGGCCGTTGCGCGTCTCTGACCTGCTACTTCTCGGAACAACCCGTTCGGCCCCACGAACGACACTGGGTGGAATCACAGATTCCATTTGTGGGTGTGCGCTCCTGTCGTCAAAACCATGTCGCACGGACCTTGCCGAATGGGTGGCCATCGGGCCCCGGAGGGGTGATCATGAGGGGACCAGAGCGCACTTCCCATGAGGAGGCACGGGTGGCCGAGACTCTGAAGAAGGGCAGCCGGGTAACCGGCGCCGCGCGCGACAAGCTCGCGGCAGACCTGAAGAAGAAGTACGACTCCGGTGCGAGCATCCGGGCGCTGGCCGAAGAGACCGGCCGCTCGTATGGCTTCGTGCACCGGATGCTCAGCGAGTCGGGCGTCACGCTTCGTGGGCGTGGCGGGGCGACGCGAGGCAAGAAGGCTGCCTCGTCCTGACCCCCGGGCGGCCCGCCGGCTTCGATGGTGGCCACCCGGTCGTTCTTCCGATCGGCCGGGTGGTTACTGTGCAGTCACTTAGCTGACCGCTAGCTGACCGCACCCATCGGAGGCGCCCCATGGCCACGCCCGACCAGGAACTCGTTCCCCTGCTCGACAAGGACGGCGTACGGCTCACCGTCGACGACGCGCTCGCCACGGTGACGCTGGCCAACCCTGCCAAGCGCAATGCGCAGAGCCCCGCGATGTGGCGGGCGCTCGTCGAGGCCGGGCGGCTGGTGCCGGGCTCCGTCCGCGTGGTGGTGCTGCGCGGCGAGGGCAAGTCCTTCTCCGCGGGGCTCGACCGGCAGATGTTCACGCCCGAGGGGATCGAGGGCGAGCGGTCCTTCATCGATCTCGCACGCAGTGGCGACGCCGAACTCGACGCCGCCATCGCGGAGTTCCAGGAGGGCTTCACCTGGTGGCGGCGCAACGACCTCGTGTCCATCGCCGCCGTTCAGGGCCACGCCATCGGCGCGGGCTTCCAACTGGCCCTCGCCTGTGACCTGCGCGTCGTCGCCGACGACGTGCAGTTCGCGATGCGCGAGACCAGCCTCGGCCTGGTGCCGGACCTCACGGGCACGCATCCCCTCGTCTCGCTGGTCGGCTACGGCCGCGCGGTCGAGATCTGCCTGACCGGCCGGTTCGTGCACGCCGAGGAAGCGGTGAGCACCGGGCTCGCCAACCTCGCCGTGCCCGCGCCGGAGCTCGACGCGGCCACGCGCGAGCTGGCCGCGGCCGTCCTCGCGGCGCCCCGGGAGGCCGTCATCGAGACGAAGGCCCTCCTGCGCGGCGCGGCCGACCGCACCTACGACGACCAGCGCACCGCCGAACGAGCAGCCCAGTCCCGCCGCCTGCGCGACCTGGCCGGCATCGGCGAGTAGCGCCCCCCGCATGCCGGCATCCGCGTGACCGCGTCCGGCTGCCCGCCGGTGACAGCCCTTCGCGAGCCGACGGCAGCGGCTGTGCCCACGGCAGTCAGTTCGCTGCCGTCACCAGTACCGCGACCGTCGGGTGGTCCGGCAGTGCCTCTGCGACCGCCGTGCGGACCGCTCGGGTCACGGTCAGGGCCGGGTGGTCCGCGGCGACTGTGATCTCCACGCGTGCGTGGCGGCGCGGCAGCGCGGCTGCCGTGGTCGCCACCTGGTGCTCCTCGATGCGGACGGCCCGGCCGAGGACGCCGCTCGTGCCCGTCACGCCCGGCACGGACAGTGCCGCCGCGGCCGCGAGCGCCTCGTCCCCGCTCAGCGCGGGCCCGGCCGGTACCGGCGCCGGGGACTGTTCGGGCTCGGCCGCCGGGACCTCGTCCAGAAGCGCCGTCACCTCCAGGTCCACCTCCGACACCACCAGCCCCAGCCGGTCCGCGGCCGCCGCCAACGCGTCCCGCAGCCGGGAGGCCGCCGTCGGCAGCGGCTCGGACGGCCCGGCCGCGCACTCCGCCGTCACCCGCAACGGCCCCGGCGCCAGCCCGCTCGGCGGAACCGGCACCACGGACTCGAACTCCGCCTCCGCATCCGCCGGCCCCAGCCGCAGCGTGCCCAGCCGCACGCCCGGCACCGTCCGCACCGCCCGCCGCAGCACCGCCTGCGCCGCCGCCTCCGTGATCCACGCGCCGTCGCGCGGTCCGCCCAGCGGGAGCAGCCTGCCGAGGCCAAGCTGATTCCGTACCGCGCTCGTCCATCCGTCCGCAGTCATTGCTCCAGCCTGCCGCATCACCTGAGCGCGGTCGGGCAACCGCGCTTACCGTGGTTGAAGGGACGAGAGCCGAACCGGATGTGAGGACCTACGGCGATGACCGATCAGGCGGAACAGAACCGGACGCAGACCCCCGAAGGCGGCGCCGAGCCGCTGCAGACCCGCAAGGCCGTCAGGCGCGGCGGCGGGGCACCGGCGACCCGTGGGCGGACCACCATCGCCGACGGAGTCGTGGAGAAGATCGCAGGCCTCGCGGCGCGGGACGTGCTCGGCGTCCACGCGATGGGCAGCGGGCTCAGCCGCACCTTCGGCGCCGTGCGCGACCGGGTGCCGGGCGGCTCGAAGTCCGTGACCCGAGGAGTGAAGGCCGAGGTCGGCGAGGTGCAGACCGCGCTCGACCTGGAGATCGTCGTCGACTACGGCGTGGCCATCGCCGAAGTCGCGCAGGCCGTGCGGGAGAACGTGATCGCGGCCGTGGAGCGGATGACGGGCCTGGAGGTCGTCGAGGTCAACATCGCGGTGAGCGACGTCAAGCTGCCCGACGAAGAGGACGAGGAGCCGGAGCCTCGCATCCAGTGACGCACCTACGGCCGGGTGACCGGACCGTCGAGGGGAGAGCACGTTGAGCATGGCCGTGGTCGGCATGATCGCCGGCATGGCGCTGGGCTTCGCCGGGTACTTCGGCGGGTTCGGGGCCTTCTTGCTGGTGGCGGCACTGGGCGCCATCGGGTTCGTCGTCGGCCGGTTCCTGGAGGGGGACCTGGAACTCGGCGACTTCTTCCGCACCCGCGACGACCGCCGGCGGTGACGTCCGTGACCGAGGGCAGTGCGGGGGGCGACGCCGTCGGCACCGGCTCCACCGTCGTCCCGGCGGGGCAACGCGGCGCGACCCGGATCGCCGACCGGGTCGTGGCGAAGATCGCCGCTCAGGCGGCGCGCGAGGCGGTCGGGCCGCTGCCGCCCGACGCCGGGCGCCCGCACGCCAGCGTCGTCGTGCGCCCCCACCCCCCGTCGCGTCCGGGCGGCGGGACCTCCGTCGAAGCCGCGCACGTCCGGGTCCAGCTGGAACTCGACTATCCGACCGACATCGGCGCCCGTTGCCACGAGGTGCGTCGTCATGTCACCGAGCGGGTAGGCGCGTTGGTGGGAATGGAGGTTCCGGAGGTCGCCGTCCAGGTCGAACGGCTGCACCTGACCTCGGCCCCCGGCACGGTACACGGGAGGACGCGATGAGCGAGCCCGGAAGCTTGCAGGGCAGCAACAGCGGCACGGCGCCTGTTCTGGAGAAGGAGCCGCCGCCACCGGACGACCACCACCCGGGCCGGGGCGGGCCCGCGGGCCACCGCTTCTGGTCGGCGCGCCGCGTCCCGGCCGGCATCGTCGCGGTGGCGCTGCTCGTCGTCGCGGGCGCCTTCCTCTACGACGTCGCCGCCGTCCGCGCCGACCGGGAGGCCATGGCCTGGCGCAGCGAACTCGCCCGGCAGCTCGCCGAGCGCCCCCTCGACGACATCTGGGTGCTGGTCGGCGCCGGCGTCGCGGCGGCCCTCGGCGCCTGGCTGATTCTGCTGGCCGTCACCCCGGGGCTGCGGGACGTCCTGCAGATGGACCGCCCGCAGCCCGACGTCCGCGCCGGCCTCCAGCGGGCCGCCGCCGCGCTGGTGCTGCGCGACCGGGCCATGGAGGTCGCCGGCGTGCAGTCGGTACGGGTCCGGGCCGGCCGCCGCAAGGCCGACGTCCGCGCGGTCTGCCACTTCCGCGACCTGGACGACGTACGCGCCGACCTGGACGCCGTCCTCACCCACGCGGTCCGCGGCCTGGGCCTGACCCGGCCGCCCGCGCTCTCGGTCCACGTACGGCGACCCGGGAAGAAGGGGTGAGCGCGATGCCCGCGACCGTGAACCGCGTGCTCCTCGGCCTGACCGGACTGCTGCTGCTGGCCGTCGGCGGCTCGGTGCTGGCCGTCGGCCTGGGCGCCTCCCCGCCGTCCTGGTGGATCCACGACGGCCGCCACGACGTCCTCCTCAGCACCGCCGAACGCACGCGGTGGCGCGACGAGGCCTGGTGGTGGCCGACGGTCATCGCCGTCCTCGCCCTGCTCGTCCTGCTCGCCCTGTGGTGGCTGACGGCGGTCCTGCGCCGCCGTCGGCTCGGCGAGGTCCTCGTCGACACCGGCGACGGCGCGGGAGCCCTGCTGCGGGGCCGCGCCCTGGAGGGCGTGCTCACGGGCGAGGCGGGCCGGGCGGACGGCGTCGCCCACGCGCACGTGGCGTTGACGGGCCGGCGGGAGGCGCCGCAGGCACGGGTGCGGCTCCTGCTGGAACCCCATGTGGACCCGGCGACCGTCCTCGACGAGCTCACGGCACAGGCGCTGACGCACGCCAGGAACTCGGCGGCCCTGGAGGCCCTTCCGGCCGAGGTCCGGCTGAAGGCGGCCAAGCACAAGGCGGAAAGGGTCAGTTGACCGCCGCCGCCATCGAGGGGTCGGTCAGAACCCGTGCCGCATCCCGCCGTCCACCGGCAGCATGACGCCCGTCAGGTAGGAGGCGGCGGGGGACAGCAGGAACGCCGCCGCGCGGCCGAACTCCTCCGCGGTCCCGTAGCGCCGCAGCGGGATGCGGGACTCGATCGCGGCCCGGGTGGCCGCCGGGTCGGCCGAGAGCGCGTCCAGTTCGCGCACCCGGTCGGTGTCGATCCGGGACGGCAGCAGCCCGATCACCCGGATCCCGCGCGGCCCCACCTCGTCGGCCAGCGACTTGGCGAACCCCGCGAGCCCGGGCCGCAGCCCGTTCGAGATCGTCAGCCCGGGGATCGGCTCGTGCACCGAGGCCGACAGCACGAACCCGATGACCCCGCCGGCCTCCAACTCGGCGGCGGCCGCCCGCGCGAGCCGGACCGCGCCGAGGAACACCGACTCGAACGCGGTCTGCCACTGCTCGTCCGTGCTGTCCGCGACGAACCCGGGCGGCGGCCCGCCCACACTCACCAGCACCCCGTCGAACCCGCCGAAGGCCTCCCGGGCCGCGGCGATGAGCCGGGCCGCCGTCTGCGGATCGGCGTTGTCCACGGCGACGCCGACGGCGTTCGGCCCCAGCTCGGCGGCCGCCTCGGCGGCCCGCCGGTCGTCACGGCCGGTGAGCACCACCTTCGCGCCGTCCGCGACCAGCTCGCGCGCGGCGGCGTTGCCCAGGCCGCGCGTGGCCCCGGTGACGACGTACACCCGGTCCTTCAGTCCAAGATCCATGGCCCCTATCCTGCCTCCTCGCCGCCGAACAGGGCGAAGGCGGTGTGCACCAGACCGATGTGGCTGAAGGCCTGCGGGAAGTTGCCGAGGTGCCGGCGGGCCACCGGGTCGTACTCCTCCGCCAGCAGCCCCACGTCGTTGGCCAGGCCCACCAGTCGCTCGAACAGCTCCCGCGCCTCCTGCGTACGGCCCGTCATGTGCAGCGCGTCCGCCAGCCAGAACGAGCAGGCCAGGAAGGTGCCCTCGGCGCCCGGCAGACCGTCGACGGCCGCGCCCTCCGTGCTGTAGCGGCGTACCAGGCCGCCGTGCCCGAGCTCCGCGCGGATCGCGTCGACGGTGCCGACGACGCGCGGATCTTCCGGCGGCAGGAAGCCGACGCGGGGGATGAGCAGCAGGGAGGCGTCCAGGTCGGCCGAGCCGTAGTACTGGGTGAAGGTGTTGCGCGCCGCGTCGTAGCCCTGCTCGCACACCTCCTGGTGCACTTCGTCGCGCATCGCCCGCCAGCCCGCCAGGTCGCCGCGAAGCTCCGGGCGCTCCTCCAACGCGCGGACGGCCCGGTCGGCGGCCACCCACACCATCACCTTGGAGTGCACGAACTGCCGCCGGCCGCCGCGCACCTCCCACAGTCCCTCGTCCGGCTGCCGCCAGTTCTCGCTCAGCCAGTTCATCAGCGCGCACTGCACCGCCCACATGTGCGGCTTGGTCGACATGCCGGCCGTGCGGGCCAGCGACAGCGAGTCCATGACCTCGCCGTAGACGTCCAGTTGCAGCTGGTCCACCGCTCCGTTGCCGATGCGCACGGGCCGGGAGCCGCCGTAGCCGGACAGCCAGGGCAGGTCGCACTCGGGCAGCCGGCGCTCGCCCGCCAGCCCGTACATGATCTGCAGGTCCGCCGGGTCGCCCGCGACGGCCCGCAGCAGCCAGTCGCGCCACGCCTCGGCCTCCTCGTGGTAGCCGGCGGCGAGGGTGGCGCCGAGGGTGAGGGTGGAGTCGCGCAGCCAGCAGTAGCGGTAGTCCCAGTTGCGGATCCCGCCGAGCTCCTCGGGCAGCGAGGTGGTGAGCGCGGCGACGATGCCGCCGGTCGGGGCGTAGGTGAGGGCCTTGAGGGTGATGATCGAGCGCAGCACGGTGTCCCGGTGAGGCCCGCGGTAGCGGCAGCGGGCGGACCACGCCTGCCAGTCCTCGACGCTGACGCGCAGCGCCTCCCAGGGGTCCACCAGCGGCGGGCGCGTCTCGTGCGAGGGGTGCCAGGTCAGCACGAAGGCGACCGACTCGCCCTCGGCGACGGTGAACTCCGAGAGCGTGCAGAAGTCCTCGCCCCAGGTGCGCACGGCCGGTTCGCTGCGGAACCAGGCCGCGTCCGGACCGGCGACGGCCACCCGATGCCCGTCCACCCGGCGCATCCACGGCACGACCCACCCGTAGTCGAAGCGCAGGCGCAGGATGCTGCGGACGGTGACCTCGCCGCGCAGCCCCTCCACGACGCGGACGACGTCGGGGGCCTCGTCGCGCTGGGGCATCAGGTCGGTGACCCGGATCGCGCCCTCGGCGGTCTCCCACTCGGTGTCCAGGACGAGCGTGTCGGGCCGGTAGGCGCGCCGGGTGCAGGGACCCTCGACGTCCTTGGGGGCGATGCGCCAGTGGCCGTTCTCCTCGTCGCCGAGGAGGCGGGCGAAGCAGGCCCCGGAGTCGAAGCGGGGCAGGCAGAGCCAGTCGACGGAACCGTCCGTGCCGACCAGGGCCGCGGTCTGAGCGTCGCCGATGAGGGCGTAGTCCTCGATGCGGGGGTGCATGGCATTGCGAGTTCCCGGCGGACCGGGGCGGCAATCAGGCGTGCGGCCTGGCGAGTGACGCCAGGTTTACCGGCGCGCCGGCCCGCGGGCGAGGGCCGGGCGAAGTCGGCTGCGGTGCGGCAGCGGGCCAAGGGGCGCGGGGAACTGCGCGACCGGCCACGACGGCGCATCGCGGCACGTCCAGCGGAGCGCTCAGACCGTTGCCGGTTCGGTCTCTTCCTTCGGCTGGGCGGCCGCCTGCGCACGGTCGCGGGACTCGCGGCGGACCAGGATCACCCAGCCGACGGGGACGCCCACCGAGAACAGCCACCACTGGATGGCGTACGCGTAGTTCAGGGCCGCGTCCTCGTTGCCGGGCCGGCCGAGCAGCTCCGGGCTGTCGCCCTTCGGCTCGGGCGCGGTCTGCGCGATGTAGCCGCCGAGCACCTCGACGCCGAGGCGCTCGGCTTCCTGCTCACTGTTGATCAGCATGATCTGCCGGTCCGGCAGTCCCTTGAGGTCCTTGATGCCGCTCGCCGAGGTCGTCTCGTCGGGCATCAGCCGCCCGGTGACCGTGATCCGGCCGCTCGGCGGCGCGGGGATCTTCGGGAACGCGGTCTGGCTCGGACCGTCCGCGGGGATCCAGCCCCGGTTGACCAGCAGCACCTTGCCGTCCGTCAGGACGAACGGGGTGAGCACGTGGAAGCCGACCGTCTCGTCGGCGTTGACCCGGCGCCTGACGACGACCTCGTGCGCGGTGTCGAACGCGCCGGTGGCGGTCACCCTGTGGTACCGCTCGCTGCGGGTGACGGTGTGGCCCGGAGTGGTCAGCGTCTCCACGGGCACCGGCTCGGCGCCCAGGGCGTCGGAGACCAGTTGGTTGCGCGCGGTGCGCTCGTCGTAGCGATGCATCTGCCAGAAGCCCAGCCTGATCATCGTGGGGATGAGGAGGAGGGAGACCAGCGTGAGGATCACCCACTGCCGGGACAACAGGAAGCGGTACACCCCACGACCGTACAACTCGGTCGTGGGGCGCATCAGGCCGGGTACCGGAAGCAGGCCCTCCGGGGGCGATCTTCGGATGTCTCAGGGGCCGGGTCGGCTCATACTCCGGGTCAGCTCATACTCGGTCGATGATGCCCACCCTGCCCTCCGCGCGGGCGCAGTGCGCACCGCAGTACCAGTGCCCCTCGACCTCGACGCCCTGTCCGATGATCTGGACCCGGCAGTGCTCGCAGATCGGTGCCATGCGATGAATCGCACAGGAGAAGCAGTCAAAAACATGCACAGCGCCCTGAGCGTGGACTTCGAAGGTCATACCGTAGTCATTGCCGCATACTTCGCATCTCGCCATGCGGCACAGGGTGAGCCGTCGTTCCCGCGCGGGCGAGCGGGCGGCGGGCGAGTCGCGTGCCAATCACCCGTACGTACGGGTCGCCCCCGCGCGGGTCAGTCGTCGGCGCTCTCGACATCCCGCAGGAGCTGTCCGAAGGCCGCCTCGTCCACCACGGGCGTCCCGAACTGGCGTGCCTTCACCACCTTCGACGTGCCCGAGTCGGGATCGTTGGTGACAAGAAGGCTGGTCAGTCGCGAGATGCTGGTCGCCACATGCAGCCCCGCCTCGGCGGCCCGGTCCTCCAGCAGTTCGCGCTCGATCGAGGTGTCGCCGGAGAACGCGACCCGCATGCCCTGCTTGAGCGGTTTGTCGTCCTCGTACCGGCCGGGGTTGGGATACGGACAGGCGGGCCGCTTGCGGGACGGCCGCCAACTGCTCGGCCGATAGCTGCCGTAGCCGCCCTGCCCGCCGCCAAGACCGCTCGCCTGCCGGCCGATCACGGGCGCGGGCCGGTCGGACCACTCCGTCAGCGGCCGGCACTCCAGCAGCGGCAGCCGGACACCGCCCGCCGCGGCGGCCCGCAGACTGGGCCGGAACGCCTCCGCGAGCACGCGCGCGTCGTCCAGCGCGTGGTGCGCCCGCTGCTGGACGACGCCGAAGTGGGCCGCCAGCGACTCCAGCTTGTGGTTGGGCAGCGGCAGGCCCAGCTCCTTGGACAGGGCGATGGTGCACAGCCGTTGCCGCACCGGAGCCTCGCGCTCCGCGCGCGCGTACTCGCGCGCGATCATCTGCCAGTCGAAGACGGCGTTGTGCGCGACGAGCACCCGCCCGTCGAGCCGGGCGGCGAACTCCTCGGCCACGTCCTGGAAGAGGGGCGCGCCTTCCAGCACCTGGCTCGTCAGACCGTGTATCCACACCGGCCCCGGATCCCGCTCCGGATTGACCAGCGTGTACCAGTGGTCCTCGACCTCACCGCGCGCGTCCAGCCGGTAGACGGCGGCGGAGATGATCCGGTCGTCCCGGGCCAGGCCGGTGGTCTCCACGTCAACGACCGCGTACCCCTGGGGATACGCGGTCGGCCACTCCGTGGGGGAGGACGCTGTCGTCGTGTGGTCTTCGAGCATGGTCACTGAGGATACGGGCCCCCACCGACACCTTGCCGCACCTGCCCCCGACTCAGGCCGGGAAAGCGCCGGGAAAGCGCCGAGGGAGGGCCGGGGAAGGGCCGGGGAAGGGTCGGAGAAGCCGTCGGCGTCGTACGGGAGTTCGTGGTGCGCACGCGCGCGTGTGTGAGCGGCCGTCGACTGACGGCGGGGCAACTCAGGAAGGACCGTGAACGGTTGGCCGCGGAGGGGGTCAGGGCGAGGGTCGGTGCGGGACGCGTTCCCCCCGGGATGCCATCCTCCCAGCTGTGACGGAACAAACCCACGCAGAGGCTCACGACGGCTCGCTCGGATCCCGGCTGAACTGGCTGCGGGCCGCGGTCCTGGGCGCCAACGACGGCATCGTCTCCACCGCGGGCCTCGTCGTCGGCGTCGCCGGCGCGACGGACGACCGCTCGGCGCTGCTGACGGCCGGCCTCGCCGGTCTGCTCGCCGGGTCGATGTCCATGGCGGCGGGGGAGTACGTCTCCGTGTCGACCCAGCGGGACTCCGAGAAGGCCGCCCTCGCCCTGGAGCGCCGGGAGCTGCGCGAGCAGCCGGACGCCGAACTGGACGAACTGACCGAGCTGCTGGAGGAGCGGGGCCTGACCCGGGAGGTGGCCCGGGAGGCCGCCGTCCAGCTCACGGAACGGGACGCGTTGAAGGCCCACGCGCGCGTGGAGCTCGGCATCGACCCCGACGACCTCACCGACCCCTGGCACGCGGCCGTCGCCAGCTTCTTCGCCTTCACGGCCGGCGCCCTGCTCCCCCTTCTGGCCATCGTCCTGCCCCCGACGGACTGGCGCCTCCCGGTGACCGTCCTCTCGGTCCTGACGGCACTGACCGTCACGGGCTGGAGCAGCGCCCGCCTGGGCGCGGCCGCCCCCCGCCGCGCAATCCTGCGGAACGTGGGCGGCGGCGCGCTGGCGATGGGGGTGACGTATCTCGTGGGGTCGGTGCTGGGGGCGGCCGGGGTGGGGAACTGAGCATGGATCCTGGCAACAGGACCCACTCCCGCTCGGCCCATGGCAACGGTCAGGAGGAGGCAGGACGACGCGCTCCGGGACGGACCGTCCGCCGACGCGGCTGTCGGTACGGCGCTACGAAGCGGACGACGAGCGGGCCGTGCTCGACCTGGTCAACGCCGACCGGCTCACCGGCCAGCCCGAGACCACCCGGGCGATGCTCGCCGAGACCCTGGCCGGCCGGTCGCCCGTGGACGGTGACTGGTGGGCCGAACTTGAGGCGCCCGTGGCCACGCCCGCCGACGGCGTCGAGAGGGTTTCCGGCGATCGCCGGCGGGAAGTCGCGTCACCGCTTGGGCCGGCCATTGGCGGAGATCGCCAACAAGCAAGCGCATACCGCTGCGAATACTTGTGGGTAACAACGTCTAGCCGCAGCCCACCAGCGGTTCTACGGTGCCTGCATGCCGAACCTGCCCGATGTCGTGCTGTGGTCGATACCCGCCTTCGTGCTGCTCAACGTGGTCGAGGTGATCAGCGTCCGGATCCATCCCGACGAGGACGCGGCCGGATACGAGACGAAGGACGCCGTGACCAGCGTCGGCATGGGGCTCGGGAGTCTCGTCTTCGACTTCGTCTGGAAGATCCCGATCGTCGCGATCTACACGGCGATCTACGAACTCACGCCCCTGCGCGTCCCCGTCCTGTGGTGGACGCTCCCGCTGATGCTGCTCGCGCAGGACTTCTTCTACTACTGGTCGCACCGCGGGCACCATGTCATCCGCGTCCTGTGGGCCTGCCACGTCGTCCACCACTCCAGCGAGAAGTTCAACCTCACCACCGCCCTGCGCCAGCCCTGGACCACGCTGACCGTCTGGCCGTTCTACGTCCCGCTCGTCGCCGCCGGCGTCCACCCCGCCGCGCTCGCGTTCTGCTCCTCGGCGAACCTCGTCTACCAGTTCTGGATCCACACCGAGCGGATCGACCGGATGCCCCGGTGGTTCGAGTTCGTGTTCAACACGCCCTCCCACCACCGCGTCCACCACGCCTCCCAGGGCGGCTACCTGGACCGCAACTTCGGCGGCATCCTCATCGTCTGGGACCGGCTCTTCGGCTCGTTCGTGCCCGAGGTGGACCGGCCCGTCTACGGGTTGACCAAGAACATCAACACGTTCAACCCGATCAAGGTGGCCACGCATGAATACGTCGCGATCGTCAAGGACGTGAAGACGGCGGGCAGTTGGCGAGAGCGGGCCGGACGGGTCTTCCGCGGCCCCGGCTGGCAACCCGCGCCCGCGCCCGCACTCACGTCCGCGCCCGGCGCCCCGGCTGAGGAGCCCACGTCCGCGTGACTCGACCCCGGCCCCGACCCCGGTCCCGCGCCCTCGCCGTCTCTCCCGTCCTCCTCGTCCTCTTCGCGCTCGCCGCCGTCGTCGACCTGCTCAGCCTCGCGGTCGGCTTCGACGCCGGGCATGTCGTGGCCAAGCCGCTCCTCATGCCCCTCCTCGCCGCCTGGGCGGCCCTGCGCGGCGCACCCCGGCTCCTGGTCGCCGCCCTTCTGTGCGGCTGGGGCGGCGATGTCCTGCTCCTGTCCGACGCCGACCCCGCCTTCCTCGCCGGCATGGCCTCCTTCGCCGCCGGACACCTCTGCTACCTCGCGCTGTTCGCTCGCATCGGCCGCCCACGCGCGCGTGGCGCGCTCCTCGCCCCCTGCTACGCCACCGCCGCCCTCGCCACCGTCGCCCTGCTGTGGCCCGGCCTCCCATCGGAACTGCGCCTGCCCGTCGCCGTCTACAGCACCCTGCTCACCGTCATGGCGTACGCCGCCACCACCCGGCTCGGTCCGGTCGCCGGCGCCGGGGGCGTGCTGTTCCTGCTCTCCGACACGCTCATCGCGACCGGCGTCGCCGACTGGCCGCAGCCCCCGCGCCCCGACCTCTGGATCATGCTCACGTACCTCGCCGCGCAGTTCCTGCTGGTCCGCGGCGCCCTCGGCGAGCGACGCACGCCGGCGACGACGTACCGTGAAGTGCGCTCGACCACCCTCTGAGCGCACCGGACAGCACCGATCGCACGAGCAACGAGAAGGACCCTCGTCGGTCCGGGTGTCGTGCGCCTGTGATGAACGAGCGCACCGCCCTCAAGGTGATGGTCACCACCTGACGGTCGGTCCACCTGGTCAACAGATGAGCGTCAACCATTGATCGGCAACGGCAAGGCGGTCAACAACCCCGACGCCGCGACGACCACGCCCAGCGCGACGACCTCCACGCGCGCGGGGGAGCAGGCGGCCCGCGGGTCGGGGGCCCGCCGCAGCCGGGTGCGCGCCCACAGGGCGAGCAGGGCGACCGCGCCGACCAGCAGCACCTTGGCGAGCAGCACGCGCCCGTACGCCGTCGTCGTCAGCTCGTCGAGCACCGGCCCCGACGGCAGCCGGCGCAGCGAACTGCACAGCCCGGTCGCGGTGACCCCGGCGAACAGAACGGCCGCCACGCGCGCGTAGAGCCCGAGCAGTGCGCCGCCGGCCTCCGCGTCGTCCCACCGCCGGAGCGTGCGGAGCACGTTCAGCAGTCCGCCCGCCCACAGCGCCGAGCACGTCAGATGCACCAGCGTCAGCGCGGAGCCGATCAACGGCGTGTGCTCGGTCGGCGGATGCGCGCGCAGCGCCTCCGCCAGGACCACCACGGCCAGCGGCCACAGCTGACGGCCCGGCCGACGCGAGAGGGCGCACAGCCCCGCCACCGCGAACGCGATCGCCTCCAGCAGGGCCAGGACGCCGGACCGTGAGCCGTGGCCCTGCGGCGCGAGCTCTCCGGCGGTCGCCGCGGCCGCGAACCCCACGACGGCCGCGTACGGCGCCCAGCCGCCCGGCCGGCCCGGCGGGGCCCCGGGCACCCGCCGGGCCAGCCCGGCCGCGAACACCTCGCCCACCTGCACGCACAGCGCGGCGAACAGCGCCGCTCGCAGCAGCGCGACCACTGCGGAGTCCGGGGCCGCGGCCTGCCCGGTGCCGTGCGCGGCGACGGACGGCCCGAGCAGCGGGACCAGCGCGCCGAGTCCCACCAGGACGAGCACGGCCACGGCTCGGCCGAGACCGGGACCGGGACCGGGACGGGTACGGGTACGGCGTGCGGAGCCGGAACTGGAAACGGAACCGGAGTCAGAGCCGGAGCCGGAGCCCGAACTGGAGCCGGAGCCGGAGCCCGTTGTGTTGGTCGGTCGTATGAGCGCCATGGCGGGAACCTCACCATGCGTCTCAAAGTGGGGCAAATCGGTTCGGGTTGTCCCGACCCGTGGCGAGAGGTCAGAGCCAGCGCGCCGGATCGGCCCCCCAAGCCCCCGGCGGACGCGCCCAGTCGCGCGGCCCGCCGTCGAACGACACCGGCGGCAGGGCGTACCGCAGCCGCCCGAGGGGGCTGTCGGCCTCCGTGAGCCAGGGCCGCGGGTCCACGCGCGCGTCCCCGCCGGTCCTCGGGGCCTCCGCCTTGGTCGTCCCTTTGCCCTCGGCTTCGTCCATCCGGGCGTCCTCGGTCAGCCACGCCGCGGTCCGCGCCAGCGCCAGCCGCACGAACCGGCTGCCGCCGTCGCACGACTGCTCGGTCAGCGCCCGCAGTACCCCCGCCGCCAGCAGGTAGCCGGTGCCGTGGTCGAGGGCCTGCGCGGGCAGTGCGCCCGGCTGCTCGGCCGAGCCCTCGACGGTCGCGATGCCGGTGGCCGCCTGCACCAGGCTGTCGAAGCCGCGCCGCTCGCCCCACGGCCCGTACGCGCCCCACGCGGACACCTGCGCCACGACCAGCCCGGGCCGACGCCCGGCCAGCGCCTCGGGAGAGAGCCCGAACCGGTCCAGAGCGCCCGGCCGGTACCCGGTGACCACGACGTCCGCCGCCGCGAGCAGCTCCTCGAAGACGCGCCGGTCCGCCGTCGCCGTCAGGTCCAGCAGCGCCGAGCGCTTCGCGAAGCCCGTGTCGGCGTGCTGGTCGGGCAGCTCGGCCAGGTGGGGCGCGTCGACGCGCAGGACGTCCGCGCCCAGCAGGGCGAGGGTGCGGGTGGCGACCGGCCCGGCGAGCACCCGGGTCAGGTCCAGCACGCGCAGCCCGGCGGCGGGCAGCACAGGGACGCCGTCGAGCGGCGCGAACGCACGCGTGCGTGCCCCGTCCAGCCGGCCCCGCTCGACCAAGGGGCGCGCGGCGATCGCGGCGGCCTGCTCGTGCGCCGCCCACTCCTGGGGCGTGCGCAGCGCGACGGCCAGGCCCCCGGCCGCGTACACCGCGTCCTCCACCTCCAGGGCGGAGCGCTCGCCGAGCGCGGCTGCCACGGTGGCCGGGTCGGCGTCCTCGGGCAGGCCCAGCGCCTTCAGCAGCCGCGCGCGGTGGTGCGGATAGTTGGCGTGGGTGCGCACCCAGCCGTCGGCCGTCCGCCAGAACCGGGACAGCGGGGCGAAGAGGACCGGCGCCCGCCCGTCGACCAGCATCTGCCGCTCGCTGGTGAACGCGGTGGCCACCGCCCCGTCGTCCACCCGCACCGCGGGGACCTCCGCGAGGGCGGCCCGTCGCGCCCCCAGCTCGGCGCCGGCCAGCGCGCACGCGCCCACGCAGGCCCGCGCCAGCTCCCGCACGGGGAGGCGCGCAGGCAGGGCGCCCTCCCGGACGACGGTCGACACGCGCGCGAGAAGGGCGGGATCGCCGCCCAGTTCCGCCCAGACGAACTTGATCTGAGTCATGATTTCATTGTGCAGTATTGATCCAATCAATGTATGTGATCAATATGGTGATCGATGCATGTGTCCCCTGGACGCGACGAAGGGCCGGACGGATGATCCGCCCGGCCCCTCGCGACGTGCTACTGCACGGCGCGTGCTACTTCACGGCGCGCAGCGCGTTCACGACGCCGAAGCCGAAGAAGCCGTTCACCCGCTTGCCGCCGACGCAGGTCGCGTCCACGACACCGTCACCGTTGCCGTCGTACGGCTCGGTCGGGCAGCCCGGGTTGTTCGCCTGCGCCTTGAGCAGCGCCTGCAACTGGGCCGGGGTCGCCCACGGGTGCGTCGACTTCAGCAGCGCGGCCACACCGGCCACGTGCGGGGACGCCATCGAGGTGCCCTGGAGGAAGCCGTACGCGTTGTTCGGCATCGTCGACAGGATGCGGCCGTTGGCCGACGGGGTGTCCGGTATCTGGTACCGGTCGCCGCCCGGAGCCGCGACGTCGATCGCGCCCAGGCCGTACGTGGAGTAGTACGACTTGGTGCCCTTGACGCCCGTCGCGCTCACCGTGACGACACCCGGCAGCTGGGTCGGCACGTCGAAGCACTCGTGCGGGTCGATCGTCCGCTCGACCGGCGTGGAGTCGTCCGGGCTGGAGGTGTCGACCAGGGAGTCGGCGTCCAGGTCGTGGTTGGAGTTGCCCGCCGAGGCGACGTTGAGCGTGCCCTTCTTCTGGGCGTACAGCTGGGCCCTGTTGACCGCGTCGACGATCGCCTTCTGGTCGGGGTCGTCCATGCAGTTGTAGAGCCACGGGTCGACGTAGTAGCTGTTGTTCGTGATCTCGACGCCGTGGTCGGCTGCGAACACGAAGGCGCAGACGACGCTCTCCGGGTAGAAGAGGCCGTCCTTGGGGTCGCTCACCTTGATGCCGGCGACCTTCACCCCGGGCGCGACGCCCGCCACGCCGATCCCGTTGCGGGCCGCGGCTATCTCACCGGCGACATGCGTGCCGTGGTAGTCGTCGACGGTGTACGGGCGCCACGCGCCCTCGCTGGTGTCCGCGACGCCGCCGACGCAGTTCGCCGACTGGGACGCGGAGAAGTTCGGCGCGAGATCCGGGTGGGTGTCGTCCACGCCGGTGTCGATCACGCCGACCGTGACCTTCTTGCTGCCCGGGTTGATCTCGGCGGCCTTGTCGGCGCCGATCGCGCGCAGGTCCCACTGGTCGGCCTCGAGCGGCTCGCTCTGGCCCGCGGCGTCGGACGCCTTCTCGATCTTCGCGGCCTGCGCCTGCGACAGGACCTGTGCGGCGCCCTCGTCGGTCGTCCCGGCGAGGCTCAGCGGCGCGGTACGGGTCGCGCCCGCCGACTGCACGCCGCGCACCGCGCGTATCTGCGGGCCGAAGTCGGGGTTCGCCGAATGGACGACGAGCACGCCGATCTTGTCGTAGGCCGCGACGACGGTGCCGCCGGCCGAGGCGATCGCCTTCTTCACCGAACCGATCGTGCGGTGGTCCACCTTCGTGTTGACGACGTACGCCAGGGTTCCGGCGTCGGCCGTCTGGGTGGCGGACGTCGTGACGGGGGCCGCGGTGGCCGCCGTCGGCAGGAAGCCGAGGGAGGCCGTCAGCGACAGCACGACGGGCACCGCGAGAGCGAGGCGGCGTCTGGAAGGCAGATGAGCCATGGGGTCTCCACATCATCCGGAAACGGGACCTGTCCCAAGTGCAGGTGCCGCATGGGCAGGTACATGACGGGTGGTGCTGTGCCGAAGCTATCTCCCGGACTCGCTGGCCAGCAATGACCTTTGGGGACGACTTCCGAAAGAGCCTCAGGGCGGCGACTTCCGAAAGAACCCGATCGAGTTGAACCGCCCCTCGCGCGCCGCCGTGCCCTTGTGCAGGGAGCCCGTGCACGATCGAGCCCCCGCCCGACCTGCCACCTGCCAGCACGAGGAGACTTTCGTGGCCACCGAGACACCGCCCCCTTCGAAAGCCCCTACCCAACTCCCCTCCAGCGAGGAGTTCGTCGCGGTGCAGGAGAGCGCGGAGTTCGGTGAACTGCGCAGCGCCTACCGCGGCTTCGCCTTCCCGCTGACCATCGCCTTCATCGCCTGGTACCTGCTGTACGTCCTGCTGTCCAACTACGCGGGCGATTTCATGGGCACCAAGCTGTTCGGCAACATCAACGTGGCCCTCGCCCTGGGCCTCGGCCAGTTCCTCACCACGTTCCTCATCGCCTGGTGGTACGCACGCACCGCCGCCGCCAAGTTCGACCCCAAGGCCGAAGCCATCAAGTCCCGGATGGAGGGCGGCGCATGAGCCCCGCACAGCACACCACCCTGCTCGCCGCCGGTGAGGCCGGCGAGCACCGCACACTGATCATCACACTGTTCGCGGTGTTCGTCCTGGCGACCCTCGTCATCACCGTCTGGGCCGGCCGCCAGACCAAGGACGCCGCCGACTTCTACGCCGGCGGCCGCCAGTTCACCGGCTTCCAGAACGGCCTCGCCGTCTCCGGCGACTACATGTCCGCCGCGTCCTTCCTCGGCATCGCCGGCGCCATCGCCCTCTTCGGCTACGACGGCTTCCTGTACTCCATCGGCTTCCTCGTCGCCTGGCTGGTCGCCCTGCTCCTGGTCGCCGAGCCGCTGCGCAACTCCGGCCGCTACACGATGGGCGACGTGCTGGCGTACCGCATGCGCCAGCGCCCCGTCCGCACCGCCGCCGGCACCTCCACCATCGTCGTCTCGATCTTCTACCTGCTGGCCCAGATGGCGGGCGCGGGCGTGCTGGTCTCGCTCCTGCTCGGCATCACCAGCGACGGCGGCAAGATCGGCATCGTCGCCCTGGTCGGCGTCCTGATGATCGTCTACGTGACGATCGGCGGCATGAAGGGCACCACCTGGGTCCAGATGGTCAAGGCGGTCCTGCTCATCGCCGGCGCCCTGCTGCTCACCTTCCTGGTCCTGCTGAAGTTCGACTTCAACGTCTCGGACCTGCTCGGCTCGGCCGCCTCCAACAGCGGCAAGGGCACGGCCTTCCTGGAGCCCGGCCTGAAGTACGGCGCCACCGGCACCACCAAGCTGGACTTCCTCTCCCTCGGCATCGCCCTCGTCCTGGGCACCGCCGGCCTGCCGCACATCCTGATCCGCTTCTACACCGTGCCCACCGCCAAGGCCGCCCGTAAGTCCGTCATCTGGGCCATCGGCCTGATCGGCTCCTTCTACCTGATGACCCTCGCCCTCGGCTTCGGCGCCGCCGCCCTCATCAAGCCGGATGAGATCATCGCGTCCAACAAGGCCGGCAACACGGCCGCACCGCTCCTCGCCCTGCACCTCGGCGGCGTCGACTCCAACTGGGGCGCGATCCTGCTGGCCACCATCTCGGCGGTCGCCTTCGCCACGATCCTCGCGGTCGTCGCCGGCCTCACCCTGGCGTCCTCGTCGTCCTTCGCGCACGACATCTACGCCAACGTCATCAAGAAGGGCCAGGCCTCCGAGAAGCAGGAGATCAACGCGGCCCGCTACGCCACTGTCGGCATCGGCGCCGTCTCCATCCTGCTCGGCGCGCTCGCCCGTGACCTGAACGTCGCCGGCCTGGTCGCGCTCGCCTTCGCGGTCGCCGCCTCGGCCAACCTGCCGACGATCCTCTACAGCCTCTTCTGGAAGCGGTTCACCACCTCCGGGGCCCTCTGGTCGATCTACGGCGGCCTGGTCACCGCGGTCGGCCTGGTGCTGTTCTCGCCGGTCGTCTCGGGCAAGCCCTCCTCGATGTTCCCGGACGTCGACTTCCACTGGTTCCCGCTGGAGAACCCCGGCATCATCTCGATCCCGGTCGGCTTCCTGCTGGGCATCGTCGGCACCCTGCTGTCGAAGGAGGAGCCCGACACGAAGAAGTTCGCCGAGCTGGAGGTCCGCTCCCTCACCGGCACCGGAGCCCACTGAGCACCTCCCATCAGCCACGCTCCCCCCGCGGCCGCGTCGTAGCTCCCTACGACGCGGCCGCGTCTTACCTCGTGGGATCGGGCTCTTTCGATGTCAGTGACGTCACGTAGGCTCGCAAGTGACGGAGAAACACAAGCGATCTGCTGCGAGGGAGGGGGCCCACGTGCTCATCGACACCTACGGCCGAGTGGCCACCGACCTGAGAGTCTCGCTGACCGACCGGTGCAATCTGCGCTGCACCTACTGCATGCCCGAAGAAGGCCTGCAGTGGCTGGCCAAGCCCGACCTCCTCACGGACGACGAAATCGTCCGCCTGATCGACATAGCGGTCTCCAGGCTCGGCATCGAGGAGGTCCGCTTCACGGGCGGCGAGCCGCTGCTGCGCCCCGGCCTGGTCGGCATCGTCGAGCGCGTCGCGGCCCTCACCCCCCGCCCCCAGATGTCGCTGACGACGAACGGCATCGGCCTGCGCCGCACCGCCGCCGCCCTGAAGGCGGCGGGCCTGGACCGGGTCAACGTCTCCCTCGACACCCTGCGCCCGGACGTCTTCAAGAGACTGACCCGCCGCGACCGCCACAAGGACGTCCTCGAAGGCCTCGAAGCCGCCCGCGAGGCAGGCCTCACCCCGGTCAAGGTCAACTCGGTCCTGATGCCGGGCCTGAACGAGGACGAAGCCCCGGATCTCCTGTCCTGGGCCGTGGCGAACGACTACGAGCTGCGCTTCATCGAGCAGATGCCGCTGGACGCGCAGCACGGCTGGAAGCGCGACGGCATGGTCACGGCCGGCGACATCCTGGCCTCCCTGCGCACCCGCTTCGACCTCACCCCCGAGGGCCGGGACGAACGCGGCTCGGCCCCGGCCGAACGCTGGCTGGTGGACGGCGGCCCCCACCGCGTGGGCGTCATCGCCTCCGTCACCCGACCGTTCTGCGCCGCCTGCGACCGCACCCGGCTCACGGCCGACGGCCAGATCCGCACCTGCCTCTTCGCCCGCGAGGAGACCGACCTGCGAGCGGCCCTGCGCTCCGCCGCACCCGAGGAGGAGATAGCCCGCATCTGGCGCCTGGCGATGTGGGGCAAGAAGGCGGGCTCCGGTCTGGACGACCCGAGCTTCCTCCAGCCGGACCGACCGATGTCGGCGATCGGCGGCTGAGGGCTCCGCCGGAAGCGCTGCGATGTGCCGTCGTTCCGCTGCGGCGCCGTCGTGGCCGGTCGCGCAGTTCCCCGCGCCCCTTCAGGGCGCTGCCGAACCGCTCAGCCCTGCGCTTCAGGCGCTTCCCACTCCGTAAGCGGGACGACGTCCTTCAGGAAACCCCGTACCCCGAGGAACTGGGAGAGATGCTCCCGGTGCTCCTCGCATGCCACCCACGTCTTGCGCCGCTCCGGCGTGTGGATCTTCGGGTTGTTCCAGGCGAGCACCCACACGGCGTCGACGCGGCAGCCCTTCGCGGAACAGATGGGGGTCTCGTCAGTCACAGAACCGTCTCACGTGTGCGCACAAAAAGGCGACGCCGAGCAGCCACGGGGGGAGCTGCCCGGCGTCGGTCCGTCGCTCCGACGGGGGATGCGGAGCGCGTACGAAGTATGTCACGGCCGAGCGCTCCCACGGCACTGGAACAACATGATTGATCTGAGCTTTTCCTGAGCTTGCCGCACAGCCCGGTCAAGGCGCGCTCATGGCTTCCGCTCGGCCTGACCGGGCACGAATCCCTCCCGGACGGATTCCGCGAAGCCTTCCTTTTCCGTCTCTCCCGGGGCGGACTGCGCGGCATCGTCGACGGTCCGCGGCGGCGCGATCATGGTCCGCACCGGCGCCTTCACGAACGTGGAGGGAAGCGAGGGCACGTTCTCCCGCCCCGCGTTGGCGATCACCACCGAGATATAGGGGAGAACCACCCCCAGGACCAACGCCACGACGGCCACGTGCCGTTCCACGTTCCACAACGTCGCCGCGAGGATCACCGACAACGTCCGGATCGACATGGAGATGATGTACCGCCGTTGCCGGCCCCGCACGTCATCCTGGAGACCCTGGCGCGCACCGGTGATCCGGAACACCTCGACGTGCCCGCCGCCACCCTGCTTCCGCATCACATTCCACCGTCCGCCCGCATCGGCCTCGCCTCGGCCACACTCCGCCGTCCACGACGGATCCGAGATCCGGTCCTGGACACCGTCCACGTTACGCCGCGCCTGCGCCGCCTTCGAGACCGGGTCGCCTCCCGTCCGGGCGAAGCCTCTGCGCCGTCCCGCGTACGGCCGTACCCGACGTGCGGCGTACCTCGGTCGGACAAAGACTCAAGGGCAATGCTCACGTCGAGCAGGGCCATGCTCACGTCGAGCGGTACTCGGTACGAGGAGGCAGCCATGGGCTGGTTGTGGGCGATCATCGTGGGATTCGTGCTGGGCCTGATCGCCAAGGCGATCATCCCGGGCAAGCAGCACAGCCCGCTCTGGCTGACCACCATCTTCGGCATGCTGGGCGCGATCGTGGGCAACGCGATCGCCCGCTGGGCAGGCGTCGAGTCCACGCCCGGCATCGACTGGAGCCGCCACATCTTCCAGCTGATCGCCGCGATCATCATCGTCGCCGTCGGCGACATGCTCTACATGGCCACGCTGGGCAAGCGGAAGCAGCAGGCCTGAGAACGGGTTCGGCCGCGAGCCGGCCTCCGTCAGGAGACCACCCCGCGGCCGCTGCGCAGCTCAGCCGGTGAACTCGACCGCCGCCAGGTTCTTCTTCCCCCGCCGCAGCACCAGCCACCGCCCGTGGATGAGCTCCTCCTTCGCCGGGACGGAGTCCTCCGCGGTGACCTTGACGTTGTTCACGTAGGCCCCGCCCTCCTTCACGGTCCGCCGCGCGGCGGACTTGCTCGCCACCAGGCCGACCTCGGCGAACAGATCCACGACGAGGCCGAGCTCGGCGACCTTGACGTGCGGCACCTCGGAGAGGGCCGCGGCCAGCGTCCGGTCGTCGAGGTCGCCGAGCTCGCCCTGGCCGAAGAGGGCCTTGGACGCGGCGATCACGGCGGCCGTCTGGTCGGCGCCGTGCACCAGCGTCGTCAGCTCCTCGGCCAGCGCGCGCTGAGCGGCACGCGCCTGCGGACGCTCCTGCGTCTGCTGCTCCAGCTCCTCGAGTTCCGCACGGGACCGGAAGGACAGGATCCGCATGTACGTCGAGATGTCCCGGTCATCCACATTCAGCCAGAACTGGTAGAACGCGTACGGTGTCGTCATCTCCGGGTCGAGCCAGACGGCGCCGCCCTCGGTCTTGCCGAACTTGGTGCCGTCCGCCTTGACCATCAGCGGCGTCGCCAGGCAGTGCGCCTCGGCCTCCGGCTCCAGCCGGTGGATCAGGTCGAGGCCCGCCGTGAGGTTGCCCCACTGGTCGCTGCCGCCCTGCTGGAGCGTGCAGCCGTACCTCCGGTACAGCTCCAGGAAGTCCATGCCCTGGAGCAGCTGGTAGCTGAACTCCGTGTAGCTGATGCCCTCCTGGGACTCCAGACGCCGGGCGACCGAGTCCTTGGTGAGCATCTTGTTGACGCGGAAGTGCTTGCCGATGTCCCGCAGGAACTCGATGGCCGACAGCCCGGCCGTCCAGTCCAGGTTGTTCACCATCACCGCGGCGTTCTCGCCCTCGAAGGACAGGAACGGCTCGATCTGCGCCCGCAGCCGCGTCACCCAGTTCGCGACCGTCTCCGGGTCGTTCAGCGTCCGCTCCGCCGTGGGGCGCGGGTCGCCGATCTGGCCGGTCGCCCCGCCCACCAGGGCCAGCGGACGCAGGCCCGCCTGCTGCAGCCGGCGCATGGTGAGGACCTGCACCAGGTGGCCGACGTGCAGACTGGCCGCCGTCGGGTCGAAACCGCAATAGAACGTGACGGGACCGTCCGCGAGCGCCTTGCGCAAAGCGTCCTCGTCGGTGGACAGGGCCCACAGCCCCCGCCACTTCAGCTCGTCGACGATGTCCGTCACGGTTCTCGTATCTCCTTGGATGATCTTCGGGCGGTCGAGTGACCACCGGCTACGAGGTTATACGCCCTGACTGACAGAGCTCATATTGAAGTCCGGCACCCTCAGCGCGGGCATCGCAGCCCTAGTGAACCAGTCGCTCCACTCGCGGGGCAGCGTCTTTTCGGTGCGCCCCGCCTCCGTCGCCCGGCCCAGCAGACCCACCGGCGACTCGTTGAACCGGAAGTTGTTCACCTCGCCGACGACCTCGCCGTCCTCGACCAGGTAGACGCCGTCCCGGGTCAGGCCGGTCAGCAGCAGGGTCGCCGGATCGACCTCGCGGATGTACCACAGGCAGGTCAGCAGCAGCCCCCGCGCGGTGTTCGCGACCATCTCCTCCAGGGAGCGGTCGTCACCGCCGTCCAGGATCAGGTTGTCGGTCCCGGGGGCCACCGGCAGGCCGGTCAGGGCGGCGCTGTGCCGGGTGGTCGTCAGCCGCTTCAGCTCGCCCGCACCGATCCACTCGGTGGGCCGCACCGGCAGCCCGTTGTCGAACACCGACTGATCGCCGCCGGAGGAGTGCGCGATGACGAACGGCGCCGACTCCAGGCCCGGCTCGTTCGGGTCGCTGCGCAGGCTCAGCGGCAGGTCGGTCAGCTTCTCGCCGAGCCGGGTGCCGCCGCCGGGCTTGGAGAACACCGTCCGGCCCTCGGTCGCGTCCCGGCCCGAGGCCGACCAGATCTGATAGATCATCAGGTCGGCCACCGCGGTCGGCGGCAGCAGCGTCTCGTACCGCCCGGCGGGCAGCTCGATCCGCCGCTCCGCCCAGCCCAGCCGGACGGCGAGCTCGGCGTCGAGCGAGGCCGGGTCGACGTCCTTGAAGTCCCGGGTCGAGCGCCCCGCCCACGCCGAGCGCATACGGTCCGGGGACTTGGCGTTGAGCTCCAGCGTTCCGTTCGGCTGGTCGTGCCGCAGCCGCAGCCCGGTCGAGGTGCCCAGGTACGTCGAGACCAGCTCATGGTTGGCGAACCCGTACAGCTCACGGCCGCCCGCACGCGCGCGTGCGAACGCCTCGCCCAGCGCGGGCGCGAAGTCGGCGAACACGGCGGACGACGTCTCCGCGGGCGCCTCCGTGAACTCGGGGGACCGTGCCACGCCCGTGACCAGCGGCTGCGCGTCCTCGGCGGGCGCCGCACCGCGCGCGGCGGCCTCGGCGGCCCGGACCAGGGGCTCCAGCTCGTCCGGGGTCACGGCGGACCGCGAGACGACCCCCGAGGCGGTGCCCTCCTTGCCGTCGACCGTCGCGATCACGGTGAGCGTGCGCCCGCGCGTGACGCCGTTGGTGGTGAGCGCGTTGCCGGCCCAGCGCAGGTTCGCCGTCGACTGCTCGTCGGCGATGACGACACAGCCGTCGGCCCGCGACAGCTCGAGGGCACGCTCGACGATTTCGTGCGGCTTGGTGGTACGAGCGCTCATCGACCGGCCTCCTGCGTGGTGTTGAGGATGTTGACGCCCTTGAAGAGGGCGGACGGGCAGCCGTGCGAGACGGCCGCGACCTGACCGGGCTGGGCCTTGCCGCAGTTGAAGGCGCCGCCGAGGACGTACGTCTGCGGACCGCCCACCGCCGCCATCGAGCCCCAGAAGTCGGTCGTCGTCGCCTGGTAGGCCACGTCCCGCAGCTGCCCGGTGATCCGCCCGTTCTCGATCCGGAAGAAGCGCTGTCCGGTGAACTGGAAGTTGTACCGCTGCATGTCGATCGACCAGGACCGGTCGCCGACGACGTAGATGCCGCGGTCGACGCTCCCGATGAGCCCCTCGGTCGACATGCCCGCCGGATCCGGCCGCAGCGACACGTTGGCCATCCGCTGCACCGGCACATGACCGGGGGAGTCGGCGAAGGCGCAGCCGTTGGACCGCTCGAACCCGGTCAGCTTCGCGATCCGCCGGTCCAGCTGGTAGCCGACGAGCGTGCCGTCCTTCACCAGGTCCCAGGACTGGCCCGCCACGCCCTCGTCGTCGTAGCCGACGGTCGCCAGACCGTGCTCGGCGGTGCGGTCGCCCGTGACGTTCATCAGGTCCGAGCCGTAGCGCAGCTTGCCGAGCTGGTCGAAGGTCGCGAAGGAGGTGCCGGCGTAGGCGGCCTCGTAGCCGAGGGCGCGGTCCAGCTCGGTGGCGTGGCCGATGGACTCGTGGATGGTCAGCCACAGGTTGGACGGGTCGACGACGAGGTCGTACAGCCCCGGCTCGACGCTCGGCGCCCGCATCTTCTCGGCGAGCAGCTCCGGGATCCGCTCGAGTTCGTCGTCCCAGTCCCACCCGGTGCCGGTGAGGTACTCCCAGCCGCGCCCGACGGGCGGCGCGATCGTGCGCATCGAGTCGAACTCGCCGCTGGACTCGTCGACCGACACCGCGTTGAGCGACGGGTGCAGCCGCACCCGCTGCTGGGTGGTCACCGTCCCGGCCGTGTCGGCGTAGAACTTGTTCTCGTGGACGGTGAGCAGCGAGGCGTCCACATGGTTGATCCCGCCCGCCGCCAGCAGCCGGGCGCTCCAGTCCGCGAGCAGCGCCGCCTTGTCCTCGTCGGGAACGGTGAACGGGTCGATCTCGTACGACGAGACCCATGTCTGCTCCGCGTGCACCGGCTCGTCGGCCAGCTCCACGCGCTCGTCCGACCCGGCGGCCTTGATCACCTGCGCGGAGAGCTTGGCCATCGCCACGGCCTGCGAGGCGACCTTGGCCGCGGCGTCCATCGTCAGGTCCACGCCGGACGCGAACCCCCAGGTGCCGCCGTGCACCACCCGCACCGCGTACCCGAGATCCGTCGTGTCGGACGACCCGGAGGGCTTGGCGTCCCGCAGCCGCCAGGAGGCGCTGCGCACCCGCTCGAACCGGAAGTCGGCGTGGTCCGCCCCGAGCGCACGCGCGCGTGCGAGAGCGGCGTCGGCGAGGGCGCGTAGGGGTAGGGCCGTGAAACTTTCATCGATGCTGTGGGGCACCTACGTCTCTCCCTGGTGTCGTCGCGTGTGAACGCATCGATCATGTCGCGCCCGGCGGCCCCCGGACCACACCTTTCCGCGCCGCGTACGCAAACTTTCTGTAGGGACCCCACAGACACTCCCGTGCGCCACTGTCGGTGCCCGAATGTCCGCCGGCCGAAGCGGACCGATAGGTTTCGAGGGAAGCCGCCTGCCATCCAGTGCTCGGGCGGGTGTGTCAGATCCCTATCGAAAGGGTGATCCGTTGAGCCGCTCGGTTCTCGTCACCGGAGGAAACCGGGGCATCGGCCTCGCCATCGCCCGCGCGTTCCTCGACGCCGGCGACAAGGTCGCGATCACATACCGCTCGGGTGAGCCGCCGGCCGCCCTCACGGAGCTGGGCTGCCTTGCGGTCAAGTGCGACATCACCGACACCGAGCAGGTGGAGCAGGCCTACAAGGAGATCGAGGCCGAGCACGGCACGGTCGAGGTCCTGATCGCCAACGCCGGCATCACCAAGGACCAGCTGCTCATGCGCATGTCCGAGGAGGACTTCACCTCGGTCGTCGACACCAACCTCACCGGCACCTTCCGGGTGGTCAAGCGCGCCAACCGCGGCATGCTGCGCGCCAAGAAGGGCCGCGTCGTCCTCATCTCCTCGGTCGTCGGACTGCTCGGCGGTCCCGGCCAGGCGAACTACGCCGCCTCGAAGGCCGGCCTGGTCGGCTTCGCGCGTTCCCTCGCCCGTGAGCTCGGCTCGCGCAACATCACCTTCAACGTCGTCGCGCCCGGTTTCGTCGACACCGACATGACCCGGGTGCTCAGCGACGAACTGCGAGCGGAGTACGTGGCACAGGTGCCGCTGCGCCGGTACGCGCAGCCCGAGGAGGTCGCCGCGGCGGTGCGGTTCCTCGCCTCGGACGACGCCTCGTACATCACTGGAGCCGTCATTCCCGTTGACGGCGGACTGGGAATGGGTCACTGATCACCATGAGCGGAATTCTCGAGGGCAAGCGCGTCCTGATCACCGGTGTGCTGATGGAGTCCTCCATCGCCTTCCACACCGCCAAGCTGGCCCAGGAGCAGGGCGCCGAGATCATCCTGACCGCGTTCCCGCGGCCCACGCTGACCGAGCGCATCGCCAAGAAGCTGCCCAAGCCCACCAAGGTCATCGAGCTCGACGTCACCAACGACGAGCACCTCGGCCGGCTGGCCGACATCGTCGGCGAGGAGCTCGGCGGCCTCGACGGCGTCGTCCACTCCATCGGCTTCGCGCCGCAGGACGCCCTCGGCGGCAACTTCCTCAACACGCCCTTCGAGTCCGTCGCCACCGCGATGCACGTCTCGGCGTACTCCCTGAAGTCGCTCACCATGGCCTGCCTGCCGCTGATGCAGAACGGCGGCTCGGTCGTCGGCCTCACCTTCGACGCGCAGTACGCCTGGCCGCAGTACGACTGGATGGGCCCCGCCAAGGCCGCCCTGGAGGCCACCAGCCGCTACATGGCGCGTGACCTGGGCAAGCAGAACATCCGCTGCAACCTCATCTCCGCGGGCCCGATCGGCTCCATGGCCGCGAAGTCCATCCCGGGCTTCGGCGACCTGGCCGCCGTCTGGGACGAGCGTTCCCCGCTGGAGTGGGACCTCAAGGACCCGGAGCCGGCCGGCCGCGGCGTCGTCGCCCTGCTGAGCGACTGGTTCCCGAAGACCACGGGCGAGATCATCCACGTGGACGGCGGTCTGCACGCCATCGGAGCGTGACGTCGCTGTTGTGGCACTGAGTGCCGAGTGAGTGCTGAGTGAGGGCCCGCGTCCGGTCGGACGCGGGCCCTCACGTCTCACCCGCGCCTGACTCACGCCTCACTCGCGTCTCACTCGTTCGGCCTATCCGGCCGGGCGGTGGACGGCTCCCACCAGGCACTCTGAAGTACGCGTTCCCCACGCGCTTCCCTCCCCAGCTCTGCCGAGGAGGTTCCCTTGTGCGCCTGTTCCGTAGCCTCGCCCCAGTGACCGCTGCCGTCGTCCTCGTCCTCTGCGCGTCGTACGAGGCGCTTCCCCACGCGCGCGTGGCGCACTCCGAGCGCCCCGATCCGTTCGGCGCGGAGTGCCGCACCGGCATCGAGGGCTCCCGCGTCGTCGCGTACTGCCACAACCCCTACGTCGACGTCGACCGCGTCCGGCTGCACATCGAGTGCGACCGCTGGTGGGACCTCGACACCGACGGCGTCCCCGCCGACGCGGGCCCCGCCCAGACCGTACGGCTCACCGGCCGGTGCTGGAAGGAGGTCCGCTCGGCCTGGGTCAGTCATCAGAAGGTGTGAACCGTCCGGGCCGGCACAGCAGCGGGTAGCCGGCCGCCTCCGCGGCGGCCGTCGCCGCGTCGCCCGCGCGGATCGCGTCCACCAGCCGTGTGTGGTCCATGTACGTCTCCGGCGTCAGCTCCGCGCCGACGTCTTCGCGCAGCCAGTCCCGCAGCACCTGGCCGAGATCCGCGTACATCGCCGTCATGACGTCGTTGTGGGAGGCCGCGACCACCGCCAGGTGGAACGTCGAGTCGGCCGCCACGAACGCCTCCGCGTCGCCCGACTCCCACGCCTCCTCGCGCCGCAGCAGGAGCGCGTTCAGCTGCTTGAGGTCCTTCTCCGTCCGCCGCGCGGCCGCCAGCTTCGCCGCGCTCGACTCCAGCGTGGCGCGCAGTTCGGCGATGTGCCCGGGGTTGGCGTCGGCGAAGCGGCGGTGCATCACGCCCGCCAGCTCGCTGGTCGCCACGACGTAGGTGCCCGAGCCCTGCCGGATGTCCAGGAGCCCGTTGTGCGCGAGCGCGCGGACGGCCTCACGGACCGTGTTGCGGGCGACGCCCAACTGCTCGACCAGCTCGGGCTCCGTGGGGATCCGCGAGCCGACCGGCCACTCGCCCGAGGTGATCTCGGTACGCAGCGCGGCGATGACCTGCTCGGACAACGCCGAGCGACGGGGATGGCTCAGGGGCATGGCACACCTTCGCACGGGCGGGGCGGCGGATCCGCACCCGGACCTGGACAACCAATCATCCCATGATTCTATGATGAGCGGCATGGCGAGCGAGCAGACCCGGACGACGACCACGTCACCGCCCATCCACACCTCGGGCCAGGACGAGCCCCCGCGCGGCCCCGCGACCGCGGTCACGCGCGCGTGGACGCGACGGCTGCTCGTGGTCGGCATCGTGCTGGCCGCCCTCAACCTCCGGCCCGCCATCACCAGCCTCGGCGCGCTCCTGGAAGAGGTCCGCGACGGGCTCGGCATGAGCGGCAGCGTGGCCGGGCTGCTCACCTCCGTGCCCCCGCTCTGCTTCGCCGTCTTCGGCGTCATGGCCCCCCGGCTCGCCCGCCGCTTCGGTCCGGGCGCGGTGGTCTGCGCGGGCATGGGCGCGATCGCCACGGGACTGCTCGTCCGCCCCTACGCCGCGGGCACGGCCGGCTTCCTCGCCGCGAGCGCGCTCGCCCTCATGGGCATCGCCGTCAGCAACGTCCTGATGCCGGTCATCGTCAAGAGCCACTTCCCGGACCGGGTCGGCTCCATGACCGGCCTGTACTCGATGGCCCTCGCCCTCGGCACCTCCACCGCCGCCGCGGTCACCGTGCCCATGACCGAGTCGCTGGGCGGCAGTTGGCGAACCGGCCTCGCGGTGTGGGCGGCCCTGGCGGCGGCGGCCGTCCTCCCCTGGCTGCTGCTCGCACGCGACCGGGGCACGGGCGGGGGCGGAGGCGTGAGCACGGGCGCGGGCGCGGGCGGTGCGAGGAGTGCGGACGAGCGGCCGGAGAGGCAACCCGGGAAGGCGGGCGAGCAGGAGCGGTCGGAGGCGGGGGAGGGGTCTGAGCCGGGGGAGGAGCCGCAGGCACGCGCGCGGGGGCTGCGATCCGCCGGACAGATCCACGCGCGTGGGGGACGGCCGTCCGCCGCGCAGGACGCCGCGCAGGCGCAGGACGCCGCGCAGACCCATGCGCGCGTGCCGCGGCCGTCCGCCCCGCTGCGCATCACCCGCAGCCGTACCGCCTGGGCGCTGGCCGTCTTCTTCGGTCTCCAGGCCACGGCCGCCTACATCACCATGGGCTGGATGCCGCAGATCTTCCGGGACGCGGGCGTGCCCGCGAGCACGGCCGGACTGCTCCTCGCGGTGACGATGGCGATGGGTGTCCCCCTCGCGTTCGTCATACCGCGCGTGGCCACCCGGCTGCCGCAGCAGGGCCCCATCGTGCTCGCGCTCGGCGGCTGCGGCCTGGTCGGCTACGCCGGCCTGTACCTCGCCCCCGCCGGCGGCGCCTGGGCCTGGGCCCTGCTGCTCGGCGTCGCCAACTGCGCCTTTCCGCTGGCCCTCACGATGGTCGGGATGCGCGCCAGGACCGGAGTGGGCGTCGCCCAGCTGTCGGCCTTCGCGCAGAGCACCGGCTACCTGATCTCCATCCCCGGCCCGCTCCTGGTGGGGGTGCTCTACCAGCACAGCGGCGGCTGGGGCCTGCCCCTCGCGCTGATGGCGGCGCTGATGGTCCCGCAGACGGTCGTCGGCGTCCTGGCCGGCCGCGACCGCACGGTCGAGGAGGAGGTCGCGCGCTGACCCCGGGGGAACCGTCGCGGACGCGGGGTGCGAGACTTGCCGTATGCCAGTGCTCGACCCGAACCCGCAGAACGGCCAGAAGAAGATGCTGCTCGTCTTCGGCTCGTTCTTCGCCATCTTCGTGATCATCGCCGTCATCGCGACCATCGCCTCCCCCTGACGGCCCGGCCCGTCTCCAGGGGCGGGGTGGGGTTAACCCCCCTGTCCCCTAGGGGGCCAGGGTCAGGGTCAAGTGGGTGGCGCACCGGATGGGTTGAGGGCCGCCGATTCCGTAACTTCGATGTGTGACCGCAGGACGCCGGTCACCCGCCACGGTCCACCGATCAGCGATGACGGACGACGGGCCACGGACACTCGAGGACAGCGGAGGCACCATGTCGACCCCTACGCACACCCGGCCCCACCCGGCCGCCCAGGGCGGTGTCGACGTCCGGCTGCCCTGGTGGGCCCTCGCCCTCCCGGTGCTCGCCTTCTTCACCCTCCTCCTGCTGCTCCTGCACCCCGCCGACGCCCAGGCGGCCGTCGGCGACCCGACGATCACCCATCTCGTCGAGCGCGTGCAGCAGCTGATAGCACGCTAGGACCGCTGGTGAAACCGCATGTCAACTCCCTGCGCCCCATGGCCTGTTTCATGCGAAGCTGGGACTCATGAGCGTCGCAGAACCCCGCAGGATCGTCCTCTTCCGCCATGCGAAAGCCGACTGGCCTCAGGTGACCGACCACGAGCGTCCGCTCGCTGAGCGGGGCCGTAAGGACGCGGCCGTCGCCGGACGCAGGCTGACCGACACCGGCATCCCCATCGACCTGGCCCTGTGCTCCACCGCGGTCCGCACCCGGGAGACGTGGAAGCTCGCCGTCCAGGAGTTCCCGCAGCGGCCGAAAACCGTCTACGAGGAGCGGATCTACGAGGCCTCACCGGGCGAGCTGATCGCTTTGCTCAACGAGACGGCCGACGACGTGCACAACCTGGTCCTGATCGGGCACAACCCGGGTATCCAGGGTCTCGCGGACATCGTCTCCGGCCAGGCCGAGGGCGACGCGGGGGAGCGCATGCACCGCCGGGGCTTCCCGGCCGCCGCCTTCGTCGTCCTCTCCTTCGACGGCTCCTGGAAGTCACTGGAACCGGGCGCGGCCACCCTGCTCGACTACTGGGCCCCCTCCGAGTAACCCACCCGGCATGCACGAGGGCCCGGCGCCGCAGCGGCGCCGAGCCCTCCCCGTCCGTCCGGTCTGCGCGCAGCTACTGCTCGTCGTGCGTCTCCGCGGCCTCGACCTCTTCGCGGGTGATGCCCAGCAGATACAGGACGGTGTCCAGGAACGGCACGTTCACCGCCGTGTGCGCCGCCTGCCGCACCACCGGCTTCGCGTTGAAGGCGACCCCGAGACCCGCCGCGTTGAGCATGTCCAGGTCGTTGGCGCCGTCACCGATCGCCACGGTCTGTGACAGCGGTACGCCCGCCTCGGCGGCGAACCGACGCAGCAGCCGCGCCTTGCCCGCACGGTCCACGATCTCGCCGGTGACCCGGCCGGTCAGCTTGCCGTCGACGATCTCCAGCGTGTTGGCCTGGGCGAAGTCCAGCCCGAGCCGGTCCTGAAGGTCGTCGGTGACCTGCGTGAAACCGCCGGAGACGACGCCCACCTGGTAACCGAGCCGCTTCAGCGTGCGGATCAGGGTGCGCGCCCCCGGAGTCAGCCGCACCTCGGTGCGCACCTTGTCCACGACCGAGGCGTCCAGCCCCGCCAGCAGCGCCACGCGCGCGTGCAGCGACTGCTCGAAGTCCAGCTCACCGCGCATGGCGGCCGCCGTCACCTCGGCGACCTTGTCCTCGCAGCCCGCGTGCGCGGCGAAGAGTTCGATCACCTCGTCCTGGATGAGGGTGGAGTCGACGTCCATCACGACGAGCCGCTGGGCCCGCCGGTAGAGGCCCGCGTCCACCACGGCGACGTCCACGCCGAGCGCCGCCGCGGCCGTGACCAGGGCGGTGCGCAGGGGCGGGGTCTCCACACCGGAGACGGCGAACTCGACGGCGGTGACGGGGTACTTGGCGAGCCGGAAGATACGGTCGATGTTGCCGCCGGCCTTCGTGATCTTCGCGGCGACCGCGGCGGTGGCCTCGGCGGTGAGCGGATGTCCGAGCACGGTGACCAGCGAGCGTCCGAGCCCGCGCGGCCGGTTGTCGCCGAGGCCGGAGATGATCTCCGCCTCCATCTTCATCGACTCGGCCCAGTTGTGGACCGTCGACCGCAGTTCCCCCTCGAGGCCGGCCGGCGGCTCGGTCACGAGCGCGCACAGCACCATCCGGCCTCGGGTGACGACCTGCTCGATGTCGACCACGTCGACGGAGTAGGCGGCGAGGGTGTCGAAGAGGCCGGCCGTGATGCCCGGCCTGTCCTTGCCGAAGATCTTGACTAGGAGAGTAGGGACGTCGGAGGACGAAGTCTGCAAAGCGCTCATGGTGTATCCACCGTATCCGGCACCCAGTGCCGATCGCCGCTCGGGGCCGCATGACGGACGGGGAACAGTCGATGTCAGAGAGATGAAGCAAACCTGACCGGACGGCCACGGTCCCCCACGCCCCCGCCCCCACAGGCCCGCGCCCGGCCCGCTCACCATGCCCCCTTTGCCCTGGCGGTCTCCATGGCGGTCTCCCCGACGGGGGAAAACGCCGAGCGGGCGCTGCCGGCTGCGACGTCTTCCCGGGCAGGCTGTCTTGTCGGGCGGGCTGTCTCCTCGGGCGGGCCCTCTCTCTGGGCAGGGCTTCCTCCCCTGGGGAGGCCACGGCCCCTCGGTCCGGCCCCTCACGATGCGCCCTCCGCCCCTTCGGCGACCGCGGCGGCGACCTCGCCGGGAGAGGCGGACGGATGGCGATGGCGCCGTCCCCCCTCCGGCTGGGCCTTGGCCCGCAGCCCCGGCCCGCCGACGGTGTGCCCTCGGGCCCCTCGGCGTCCTCGGCCGGGGAAGAGAGGGAACCCCCGGGTCGCTGGCCGCGGCCCCTCCTAGGGCTGGGCCTACTAGGGCTGGGCCTACTAGGGCTGGGCCTCCTCGGGCTGGACCCTGGCCCGCCGACCCGGCCCGGCGACCGTGTGCCCTCCGGCCCCTCAGCTCCCCTCGGTCCAGGGGAGAGAGGGAGGCGCCAGCACCGGCCGCGGCCCCCGCCTGGAGCCGGGCCTCCTATGACTGGGCCTTCACCCGCCGGCCCGGCCCGCCCCTCCCCCTCCCCAGCCCTCACCGTGATCCTTTCGGTCCCCTGGGTGTCGGCGGCGGGGGCGGGGGAGCCGGGGGCGGAGGCGGCGGACCCTCCTGCGGGCCCGACGGCGGCCGCTCACCGGGGCGCGGACCAGGTCCGGGCCGTCGCGGCAAGCGGGGCGGCGGTCCGATCGGCCGGACCACGGTCGGGGCGCCGTAGACGTCGTCCGGTCCCGTTGGCACGCCGGGCGGTTGCCCGCCCGGTGCTCGCGGCTCGTCCCGCCGGGAGCTCTCGTACGACCTCGACTGCCCGGCCCGGCTGCTCTGAGAAGGCCCCGGCCCCGCGTCCGCCGAGTCGCGCAGCTCTTCCGGAAGGCGCAGGTAGGGATTGGTCGCCGGATTCGGCGGCCGGTACGAGGCACTCGGCGCATACGGCCCGGTCGGCTCGCCCGGGTCCCCGGAGGACGGACGGCCTCCGCCGGAGGCATCCACCGCCGTGCTTCCCACGTCACCCCGTGCCAGCGGAGCCGCCCGCTGTCCCGCGGCCCCCGTGGCACAGGCCAGCAGCGCACCGGCGGCCCCGGCCCCCGCGCCCCACAGGGCGCCCAGCAGCAACGCCATGCCGAGCTGCCCGCGCAGCTCGATCCCGGCCCCGAACGCGTCGAAGCCCAGCACGGACAGCGAGGCGTCCACGGACACCTCGGTCAGCCAGGCGATCAACGGCAACGCCAAGGCGGTCGCGATCCCCAGCCGCACGGCACACCGCCCGACGAACCCGCCCACCGAGCCCCCCCGCCCACCAGAGCTCCCCGCCCCCTTCGGTACCCCTTCCGATACCCCCACCGGTACCGTCCGCGGTGCCCCCGCCGGTGTTCGCACCGCCGCGAGCACCCCCGCCAGCAGCATCATCAGTGCCGCCGCGACTCCCAGCAGCCACACGCGGCCGTCCAGCTCGGCCAGGCGGCTCAGCGTGACCGGTTGTTCGGTGCCGCCGCCGAGCAGGTCGTCCAGCGGGTCCGGGAGGAGGTTCGTCAGTACGCCTGTCGCCTGCCCGTCCCACGGGACGAAGAGGCCGATCGGGATGCCGAGCCACACCCCGTTCGGCGCGCCGAGCAGCGCGGCGCCCGCGATCCGCTTGGGGTGGTCGTCGCCGATCGCCGCGTACGCCGCCGCCGCGAACCCGGCCGCCACGGCCACCAGCAGCACTGTGACGACGGCGGACACCGCCGGCCGCACCACGCGGTGCACCGCCTCCCAGCCCGGCGGCAGCGGCGTGCGGCGCGAGGCCAGCAGAGCGATCAGCAGGATGCCGAGCGACCAGCCGAGGCCGCCGAGCAGCGTGGGCGCCGTGTCGACGGAGAAGCCGACCGCCGCCTTCGCGTCGACCAGGTCCCCGAGCCGGTCGGGCAGCAGCCCCCCGATGTCACCGATGCCACCGATGTCCCCGACGTCGCCCAGCCCGGGAATCTCCAGGCCGCCTCCGCCTCCGCCCCCGCCGCCGGGCAGATCGTCGAGCCCCAGCGCGCCTCCGTCGAGCGTGATGACGTCGTGCCCCGCCCAGGCCAGTCCGCCGAGCATCGCCACGAACAGCGCGACCACCGCGCCGACGCGCGCGACGAGTTCGGCCGGGGCGATCACAACTCCGGCCGTGCGCAAGGACCGTAGGAAGAGCCACGACAGCAGCAGCGCACCCACCAGGCTCACCCCCAATGGCGTGATCTCGATGGCCGTGTTCGCCTCCGCGCCCGTCAGCCCGAACGCGGACACATCGCCGGACGGAGTCACCGAACCGCCGGCCCCCAGCGCCACCGCCGCCGCCGTCATCGGGCCCAACGAGCCCGCCGCGTCCGCCCCCAGCAGATGCAGCCCGAGCGCGGCCGTCCCCGCCATTCCGATCAACGCCCAGCTCACCGCGGCGATCGCGCCCAGGAGTACGTCCATCCACGGCACGCCCCCACTACGCGCCACGTTTCCACTGCCCTCGACACCCGTGCCGGCCCTCATGCAGACCCCCCGATCCGCGGCGCGCAGCGGCGAAGATCGCCGCTTCCGTCCCCCTCGCGTGCGTTTACCACTCTCCGGCCGGGTTTCAACCCCGTCAACGGCAACGGCCGATACGCTCGCGCACGCTCTTCACAAAGCCCGACTTTCGGTCAAGGGGCCGCTACTGAAATAGTTCCCGACGATGTTCGACATCCCTAGACTCCCTGTGATGGGGGTAACTCGGGGGACTACTCAGTGGGGCATGGAGTGCCGGAACTCGTACTGGAATTGAACGGACGCACCTGGACGCTCGATCCGTCCAGGCCATACACCCTCGGACGTGATCCGCAGGGGGACATCGTGTTCGAGGACGCCAGGGTCTCCTGGCGCCACGCCACGGTCAACTTCAACGGCCGCAGTTGGGTCATCGAGGACCACGGCAGCACCAACGGCACCTTCGCGCAGGGGCAGCGGATCCACCAACTGGAGATCGGCCCCGGCTCGGCGCTGCACCTGGGCAACGCGACCGACGGACCGCGTCTGAACCTGTCGGGCGCGCAGGCGCCCGCCGGGCAGCCCCAGCAGCAGCCGTACGCGGCGCAGGGGGCGAACCCGGGCTGGGCCCAACAGGCCCCGCAGGCACCGCAGGCCCCGCAGGGCGGCTGGCAACAGCCGCAGCAGGGGCAGCAGTCGCCGTCGATCCCGCAGCAGCAGGGCCCCGGCGTCGGCGCGGGGGCGCCGCCGGTCTACGGCGACCGCAGCCCGACCACCTTCCACCACTTCTCCCTCGGCCGCGTGATGCGCATCGGCCGTGCCCTGGAGAACGAGCTGGTCGTCTCCGACCTCCAGGTCTCGCGCCATCACGCCGAGTTCCACTCGACGCCCGACGGCCGCATGGAGATCCGCGACCTCGGCTCGCACAACGGCACCTACGTCAACGGCCAGCCGATCCCCAAGGGCGGCTCGGTCCAGCTGGGCCCGACCGACATCGTCGGCGTCGGCCACTCGACGTTCCGGATCGTCGCCGACCGGCTCGAGGAGTTCGTCGACACCGGTGAGGTCTCCTTCTCGGCCCGCCATCTGACCGTCACGGTCGACGGCGGCAAGCAGATCCTGAAGGACGTCTCGTTCGGCGTTCCGGAGAAGTCGCTGATCGCGGTCATCGGACCGTCGGGTTCCGGCAAGTCGACCCTGCTCAAGGCGCTGACGGGGTACCGGCCCGCCAACGAGGGCGACGTCCTCTACGACAACCGGAACCTCTACAAGCAGTTCGCCGAGCTGCGCCAGCGCATCGGTCTGGTCCCGCAGGACGACATCCTGCACAAGGAACTGACCGTCAAGCGGGCCCTCAAGTACGCGGCCAAGCTCCGCTTCCCCGCCGACACCACGGGCGCCGAGCGCGACGCCCGCATCGACGAGGTGCTGCGCGAGCTCAAGCTGGACATCCACAAAGAGAAGAAGATCACCTCCCTCTCCGGCGGCCAGCGCAAGCGCGTCTCGGTGGCTCTGGAGCTGCTCACCAAGCCGTCGCTGATCTTCCTGGACGAGCCGACCTCCGGCCTCGACCCGGGCATGGACCGCGACGTCATGCAGCTGCTGCGCGGCCTCGCCGACGACGGCCGCACGGTCCTGGTCGTCACCCACTCCGTGGCCGAGCTCGCGATCTGCGACAAGCTGCTCGTGATGGCGCCGGGCGGTGCCGTCGCCTACTTCGGCCCGCCCGAGGAGGCGCTGAACTTCTTCGGCTACGACACCTGGGCCGATGTCTTCTCCGCCTTCGAGAACTACCGCGACTACGACTGGGCGGGCCGCTGGAAGGGCTCGCAGCACTACCAGATGTACGCCGCGGACATCGACGCCATCGCGCCGCAGTCCGTACAGATGCCGCCGATGCAGGCCATGCGGCCGCCGAAGCCGCAGGGCTGGATGTCCCAGTTCGTCACGCTGGTGCGCCGCTATGTGTCGGTGATCGCGTCCGACAAGGGCTTCCTCGCCCTCTCGGTGATCCTGCCGGTCGTCCTCGGCGCGGTCAGCCTGCTGATCGACTCCGGGAACAGTCTGCTGCCCAACCCGGTCAACCCGAAGAGCGGCCGGATCGTCCCCAACGGCACGGCGACCACCGTGCTGCTGATCCTCGCGGTCGGCGCCTGCTTCGCGGGCGCGGCGAACTCCGTCCGTGAGCTGATCAAGGAACGCGTCATCTACGAGCGGGAGCGGGCCACCGGCCTGTCGCGCTCGGCGTATCTGATGTCCAAGGTGTTCGTGCTCGGGCTGGTCACGGTGTTCCAGGGGCTGCTGATCGGCGTCATCGGCTTCTCCAGCCGGGAGATCCCCACCGAGGGCCTGGTCTTCGGCGGCGCCACCATGGTGGAGCTGTCCGTGCCGATCATGGCGCTCGGCTTCAGCTCGATGATGTTCGGCCTGGTCATCTCCTCGCTGGTGAAGACGGCCGAGAAGACCATGCCGCTGCTGGTCATGTTCGCGATCATCCAGGTCGTCTTCACCGGCTGCCTGTTCACCCTGAACGGCGCGGTCGGCGTCAACGAGTTCTCGTACCTGATGCCCTCGCGCTGGGCGGTCGCGGCGGCCGGCGCCACGCTGGAGTTCAACAAGATCAGCCCGCCCAAGGACGGCGGCGACACGGACCCGCTGTGGGAGCACACCGTCGGCACCTGGGGCCTGGACATGGTCGCCCTGATCGCGATCGGCGTGATCTGCGGCTTCCTCGTGGCCCGCTTCCTGCGCCGCCACGAGCCCGAGGTCATGCGCAAGTAGTCGCACGCACCGAGCGGGCGGCGACGGCCGTACGACGCCGGAGGGCGGCACCCCCGACGTGGGGTGCCGCCCTCCGGCGTGTGTCGGCAGCTGCTCAGTACGCGCTGTTGACGTTGTCGATCGTGCCGTACTTGTCGGCCGCGTAGTTGGCGGCGGCCGTGATGTTGGCGACCGGGTCGTAGATGTTCCAGGACGTGCCGGAGACGTGGTACGCCGCGAACGTGGGCGGGATCACCTGCAGCAGGCCCTTGGACGGGATGCCGTTGATGGCGTTGATGTCCCAGTCGTTGATCGCGTTCGGGTTGCCCGAGGACTCCCGGATGATGTTCTTGTGCAGGCCGTGGTAGCTGCCCGGGATGCCCTTGGACTTCATGATGTCCAGGGACTCCTTGATCCAGCCGTCGAGGTTGTTGGCGTAGTGCTTGGTGGCGACCTGCTTGACCGCGGCGCGCTTGGCGGACCGGCTCGCGGCCTCCTTCGCCTCGCGCGCGGCCGCGGCCTTCTTCTTGGCGGCGGCCTCGGCGGCCGCCTTCTTCTTCGCGGCGGCCTTCTTCGCGGCTGCGGCCTTCGCGGCGGCGGCCTTCTTCTTCGCGACGGCGTCCGCCGCGGCCTTCTTCTTGGCCTCGATGGCGTCGACCTTCACGCTCGCCCCGGCCAGCTGGTCGGTGACGCTGGCCTTGACGTCCTGCACCGGCTTGGAGCTGTAGGCGACCCGGGCCGAGGAGACGGCGTCCGTAGTGGTCGTGTGCGCGTCGGCCGGCACCACGGAGAAGGCGAGGGCTGCGGTGCCGAGGGTGGCAGCAGCGGCGATCGCGATCTTGTGAGTGTTCTTGGGCATGGCGGAAGGACCTCTTCGAATAGCGCGGAGGTCGCTCAATTCGTCCGACGGGGGACAGCGGATGCTTTCGGCAGGAACGCCGCGGGGAGAACCCACGGCGCTGAGCGACGAGAGCAATTCTTAGCGGCCGCAAAATGCCCAGGCAAAGGTGTGACGTACGATCCCCGGTAGTGGATCAGGTGAGGGCAAAACGGGACAGATGGAACCATCCGTCCCGTTCATCTGGGTCCCCTTTATCTCCTATTGCCCCTAGTACGTGATGTGCGCCCTATGTGCGGGCTCACACGGGGCCCCGCCCGTTCTCACCGCCAGTTGCCAAAGCAATGCTCTGTGTCAGTGCCTGCCGGGGGTCTTTCAACGCCGGGCTCTGTCGGCGTCCGCTGCCGGGAGGATGAGGTGCACATCGCCGAACTCGTGCCACAGATAGCGCCCGCGCAACGCCTCGTCGTAGCCCCGGTCGATCGCCGCCCGCCCCGCCACCGCCTCCAGCATCAGCAGATGCGAGGCCTCCGGCTCGTGCAGCCCGGTCAGCAGCCCGTCCACCGCCCGCACCCCGCGCGCGGGAGTGACGACGAGATCCGTCCACCCCGCACGCGCGCGTACGACCCCGTCGGCCCCGGTCGCGGACTCCACCGCCCGCACGGCCGTGGTCCCGACCGCCACCACGCGCCCGTCCCCGGCCCGCACCGCGTTGATCAGCCGCGCCGACGCCTCCGGCACCGCGAACCGCTCCGGATACGGCGGCTCGTGCGCCTCCGCCGAGGCGACCCCGGTGTGCAGCGTGATCGGCGCGAACTGCACTCCCCGGCTCACCAGCTCCGCCACCAGCCCCGCGGTGAAGGGCCGCGCCGCACTCGGCATCTCCGCGCTGCCCGCCCCGTCCTCCGACGGCAGCGCGAACACCGTCTGATAGACGGAGAGCGGCTGATCCCGCTCCGTGTAGGAGTAGCGAATGGGCCGCCCGTGCTCCCGCAGCAGCCCCGGCACCACCCCACCACCTCCCGCCGCGCCCCCTGCTCCGCCCCCTGCCGCCGAGCTCCCTCCTGCTCCGCTCCCTGCCGCCGAGCTCCCTCCCGCCCCGCTCCCTCCGCCTGCCGCCGAGCTCCCTGCCGCCCCGCTCCCTCCGGCCCCGCTCCCTCCGGCCCCGCCTCCTCCCTCTCCGCCGCCTGCCCCTCCGTCGGGCGACACCCGCGCCCACCACAGCCGCCCGCTGCCCGGGCTCAGCGGCTCCTCCAGGACCAGCCGCACTCCTCCGGGCAGCCGCACCCGCGCCCCTGCCGGGCCGCCCGCACGCGGGCGTGTGGTGCCCTTCCCGTCCGGGTCCCGCAGCTCGACGGCCCACCGTCCGTCGTCCCCGCGCGTGGAGAAGTGCACCACCACGCGTGCGTGCCCGATCCGCCCGTCCACGGCCGCCGCCAGCGTCCCCGAGGTGTTCACCACGAGCAGGTCCCCGGCCCGCAGCAGACCCGGCAGCTCCCGGAACGCGTGATGCGTCACATCCGTCCCCCGCGACACCAGCAGCCGCACGTCGGCCCGGTCCCGCCCCGGCCCGCGCTGCTCGGCCGGCACCCGCGCCGACAGCTCCTGCGGCACCTCCACGGCCAGCGTCATCGCCGTCCCTCCAGCAGGGCGGGCGCCCCGTAGCGCCCGCTCGCCGGACGCTCGTCCAGCAGCCGCAGGAAGGCCGGCGCCACCTCGGCCGGATCCGGCCGAGGGCCGTCGTCGTCCGGCACCGCCGCCGCGTACAGGTCCGTGGCCATGTCCCCGGGGTCCACCGCCCACACCCGCAGCGCCGGCTCCTCCGCGCCGAGCACGGCCGCGAGCTGGTCCAGGGCCGCCTTGGACGCCCCATAGCCGCCCCATGTCGCGTAGGCCTCGGCGGCCGCGTCCGAGCTGACGGTGATCACCGCGCCCTCCGGCGCGGCCCGCAGCAGCGGCAGCGCCTCCTGGACCAGCCCCAGCGCCGCCACGACGTTCACCTCCAGCGCCCGCCGCAGCCCGTCCAGGGGCAGCTCCGCCAGCCGCACCAGCGGCTCGGCGCCCAGCGCGCTCGCGTTGTTCACGACCAGGTGGCAGCCGCCGAGCTGCCAGGCCGCCGCCACCAGCTCGACCCGGTGCGCGGGATCGGCGACGTCCCCCGCACAGGCCTCGATCCGGGTCCCGTGCGCCGCCACGGCCGCCGCCGTCTCCTTCAGCGCCTCCGCCGTTCTGGCGTCCAGCACCAGATCCCAGCCCCGCGCGGCCAGCGCCTCGGCCAGCGCCCGCCCCAGCCCCTTCGAAGCCCCCGTGATGATCGCTACCGGCATGACAACCGTCCCCTCGTCCGACCGCCCCACTCGGCGGTGACCCCAACGTAGGAACCGGCCCCCCGCCCCCGCCTCGGACGCGGGACCGGGCCGGGCGGGGCCCTTCGTCGTACGCCCGAGCACCCGGTCCTTTCGCCCTGGACCGCAGGACCCGGGACCTTCGGCCTAGGTCTCCCGCCCCGCCCGGGGCCGTCACAGGTCCGATCCGCGCTGTCACACCTCGCCGGTACCGTGAGGACATGAGTCAAGGCCCCCGGTCCGGCCTCGCCGCGGTGAGCTCCGCGCTGCTGGCCATGAGCAGGCACCTGGAGGTACGCGACGTCCTCAAGACGATCGTCGCCTCCGCCCGCGAACTGCTGGACGCGCAGTACGCCGCCCTGGGCGTACCCGACGACCACGGAGGCTTCGCCCAGTTCGTCGTCGACGGCGTCACCGACCAGCAGTGGAAGGCCATCGGCCCGCTGCCCCGCCAGCACGGCATCCTCGCGGCGATGCTGCACGAGGCCAAGCCCGAGCGCCTCGCCGACGTCCGCAAGGACCCCCGCTTCGAGGGCTGGCCGGCCGCCCACCCGGAGATGTCCGACTTCCTGGGCCTGCCCATCAGGGACGGCGACGAAGTGATCGGCGCCCTGTTCCTCGCCAACAAGAACTGCCCCAAGCCCCACGGAGGCTGCGGCTTCACCGAGGACGACGAGGAACTGCTCTCGATCCTCGCCCAGCACGCCGCGATAGCCCTCACCAACGCCCGCCTGTACGAGCGCAGCCGCGAACTGACGATCGCCGAGGAACGCTCCAGGCTGGCCCACGAACTGCACGACGCGGTCAGCCAGAAGCTGTTCTCCCTGCGCCTGACGGCCCAGGCCGCCGCCGCCCTCGTCGACCGCGACCCCTCGCGCGCCAAGGGCGAACTGCAACAGGTCGCGGCGCTCGCCGCCGAGGCGGCCGACGAACTGCGCGCCGCGGTCGTGGAGCTGCGACCGGCCGGGCTCGACGAGGACGGCCTGGTCGCCACCCTGCGCACCCAGATCCAGGTCCTCGACCGCGCCCACACCGCGCGCGTGACCTTCACCAGCCACGGCGTGCGCGCCCTGCCCGCCGCCCAGGAGGAGGCCCTGCTGCGGGTCGCCCAGGAGGCCCTGCACAACGCCCTGCGCCACTCCGGCGCGGAGCGGGTCGAGGTCACCCTCCGCAGGCGCGGCCAGGACACCGTCCTGCGCGTCACGGACGACGGCGGCGGCTTCGACCCGACGACGGTCCGCCGGGCCGGCCGCCACCTCGGCCTGGTGTCGATGCGGGACCGGGCGAACGGCGTCGGCGGCACGCTCACGGTGGAATCGGCGCCCGGCAAGGGCACCACGATCGAGATGGAGGCTCCCGGTGGCTGACGCAATCAAGGTGCTGCTCGTCGACGACCATCAGGTCGTCCGCCGGGGCCTGCGCACCTTCCTGGAGGTGCAGGACGACATCGAGGTCGTCGGCGAGGCCGCCGACGGCGCGGAAGGAGTCGCCCTCGCCACGGAACTGAAGCCCGACATCGTCCTGATGGACGTCAAGATGCCGGGCATGGACGGCGTCGAGGCCCTGCGCAAGCTGCGCGAAGCGGCCAACCCCGCGCGCGTGCTGATCGTCACCAGCTTCACCGAACAGCGCACCGTGGTCCCCGCCCTGCGCGCGGGCGCCGCCGGATACGTCTACAAGGACGTCGACCCCGAGGCCCTGGCCGGCGCCATCCGCTCGGTGCACGCCGGCCACATCCTGCTCCAACCGGAGGTCGCCGACGCCCTGCTGTCCCGGGACGAAGCCAACTCGGGCCAGGGGAGAGGCGGTTCGCTCACCGAGCGGGAGCGCGAGGTGCTCGGCCTGATAGCGGACGGCCGCTCCAACCGCGAGATCGCCCGCGCCCTGGTCCTCTCCGAGAAGACCGTCAAGACGCACGTCTCCAACATCCTGATGAAGCTCGACCTCGCGGACCGCACCCAGGCCGCACTCTGGGCGGTACGCAACGGCGTGGCCGGCTGAGGCAGGACTGAGGCCGGTCCACCGAGGCCGGGCTGAGGCAATACGGAGGGTTAACTTCCGATCCGAGATTCATACTGTCGTGGGAATGTCCCACGGACGGCGCACCCTTCTTGGATCCGGACCGTTCTCCCATGCGTGCCGCGGCGACTGCCGCGGTCATCGCGAGGAGGGCTCAGAAGTGAAGAACCTGAAGAAGGCAGCGGCTGTGACGATGGTGGCCGGCGGCCTGGTCGCCGCGGGCGCCGGAATGGCCTCCGCCACCGACGGCGCCACCGCCCTCGGCGAGGCCAAGGGCTCGCCGGGCGTCGTCTCGGGCAACCTCGTCCAGGCCCCGGTGCACGTCCCGGTCAACGTGGTCGGCAACAGCGTGAACGTCATCGGCGTGCTGAACCCCGCCTTCGGCAACCTGGGCCTCAACCACTGAGGTCGGGCCCGCACCCGCAGTGACCTCCGGCCTCCCCCGGCCCCCACCGGGGGAGGCCGGTCTGCTTGTCGCCTGGTCGCTCCAATGATCCGAACGAGCAGTCCTGCGTTCACTTCCCGCATCGTCCCCGATCACCCCGCGTTGGTCAGCGCACGGCCCGCGGCCGGGTCGGACACGCGAACGCAGGAGGAGCACAACCCATGAACATCGCCAAGAAGGCTGCCGTGGCCCTCACCGTCGCCGGCATCGCCGCGGGCGCCTCGGCCGGTGCCGCCGTCGCCGACGCGGACGCCGAGGCCGCGGCCGTGAAGTCGCCGGGCGTCGGCTCGGGCAACGTCATCCAGGTCCCGGTCAACGTCCCGGTCAACCTGGTCGGCAACACCGCCAACCTGATCGCCCTCCTGAACCCGGCCTTCGGCAACGCGGGCGTCAACAAGTGAAGTAGCCGCAGCAGCGAGAAGCCGCAGCGAGAAGGGGCCCCGCGTCGAGGACGACGAGGGGCCCCTTTTCACGCCCGGTACCGGTACCCACCAGCCCGTCCGGCGTTTGAGGACGAGGCCCGTTCAGGGCCGAACGGGGGCCTGGGGGCAGAGCCCCCAGGAACACTCAGGAACGCTCACCGCACCCCCCGCTCCCGCTCCTCCACGACGGAGTCGTACGCCGCGACCAGCGCCCGCCGAGCGGTCCGCTCCACCGGCCGCAACGCCTCGGCCCGCGCCGCCATCTCGGCGGAGCTGACCGCCCCGCCGTGCCCGTGCTCCGACGCGAGGGTCACCAGCAACCCCACCCGCTGCGCCAGCTCCAGCACCCGCACCGCCCGGGGCGGATACCCCGGCGCGAGCACCTCCCGCCCCGCGTCGGCCCGAGCCCGGTACGCCTCGATCGCCGCCTCCGCCACCGGCCCGGACCCCGCCACGTCCAGCTGCGTCAGCACCGCCGTGGCGTCCCGCAACGCCTCCGCCAGCTCCCGCTCCGCCTCGCCCAGCGACGGCACATCGGCCGGCGGAGCCTCCCGCACCGGCAGACAGTGCCAGACGACCTCGACATGCACATCGCCCTCGGGCCCGGCCTCGTACACCTTCGGCACCAGCCCGTACCCGGCGCCGTGGCAGACCACCGCCTCCGCCGCCTCCAGCGCCCGCGCGTTGAACTCCGGCGGACCGCTCAACCCGAGCGGATGCCCCGGCGCGGGCAGCGCCACCCGCAGTCCGCTCACCCCCAGCGCCCGCAGCCGCCCCAGCGCCAGCGTCAGCCCGACGGGCGCCGCTTCCCCGGGCAGCCCCTCCACCCGGTGGACGGCGTCCTCCCCGACGATCGCGAGGACGGCGTCGTCCGGCGAGACAAATCCGGCCAACAGGGCGTTTCCCCAAGCGGCAAGGCGACCAGAGCGCGGTTCCGAGAGCATGCCCCCACCCTAAGGACCGGACCGATGGAACGGGTCGCCCGACCGGTGGCGTAGATTTTCCCGAGGGGGCCGCGCCCACCCACGCGCGGCGGTCCGAGCCACCGGCGTCCACGACAACCGACCGGCCACACTGCAAGGGGAGACAACGCGCTCATGAGCGATGTTCTGGAGCTTCAGGACGTATCCGTGGTCCGCGAGGGCCGGGCTCTTGTGGACCAGGTCTCCTGGTCGGTCAAGGAAGGCGAGCGCTGGGTCATCCTCGGTCCCAACGGGGCCGGCAAGACGACCCTCCTGAACATCGCCTCCACCTACCTCTTCCCGAGCGCCGGCGACGTCTCCATCCTCGGTGAGCCCCTCGGCAAGCCCGGCACCGACGTCTTCGAGCTGCGCCCGCGCGTCGGCATGGCCGGCATCGCCCTCGCCGACAAGCTCCCCAAGCGCCAGACCGTCCTGCAGACCGTGCTCACCGCCGCCTACGGCATGACGGCCGGCTGGCAGGAGGAGTACGAGGACGTCGACGAGCAGCGCGCCCGCGCCTTCCTCGACCGCCTCGGCATGAGCGACTACCTCGACCGGAAGTTCGGCACCCTCTCCGAGGGCGAGCGCAAGCGCACCCTGATCGCCCGCGCCCTGATGACCGACCCCGAACTCCTCCTCCTCGACGAGCCCGCCGCCGGCCTCGACCTCGGCGGCCGCGAGGACCTCGTCCGCCGTCTCGGCCGGCTGGCCCGCGACCCCATCGCTCCGTCGATGATCATGGTCACGCACCATGTCGAGGAGATCGCCCCCGGCTTCACCCACGTCCTCATGATCCGCCAGGGCAAGGTCCTCGCCGCCGGCCCGGTCGAGCTCGAGCTCACCTCCCGCAACCTTTCCCTCTGCTTCGGCCTCCCCCTCGTCGTGGAACAGGTCGGCGACCGCTGGACGGCACAGGGCCTGCCGCTGTCCTGACCGCTCCTTCTGCGCCCTGTCGGAGGCGGGACCCCCGGCCCTACCATGACGGTGTGAACGACATCGACGCATGGGTGTGGTGGCTCGTCGGCGCGGCAGCGCTCGGTATCCCGCTCGTGATGACCGCGATGCCCGAGTTCGGCATGCTCGCGGTCGGCGCCGTGGCCGCCGCGATCGTGGCAGGCCTGGGATTCGGCGCCGTCGCCCAGGTGCTCGTCTTCATCGTCGTCTCCGTCGCCCTCATCGCCGTCGTCCGCCCCATCGCGACCCGGCACAGCAAGCAACGACCCCAACTCGCCACGGGCATCGACGCGTTGAAGGGCAAACAGGCCGTCGTACTGGAACGGGTCGACGGCTCCGGCGGCCGTATCAAACTCGCCGGCGAAGTCTGGTCGGCGCGCGCACTCGACACCGAGCGCGCCTACGACGTGGGGCAGGAGGTCGACGTCGTCGAGATCGAGGGAGCCACGGCGATCGTCATCTGACCTTGTACAACTCCCGCACCACGTAAGTGAACCGAACACCTCGCGAGCCGCACGACGGTCTGACACACTCGACCAGCAAGATCTTCAACAGACATAAGATCTTCCGAAAGCGCTGAGGCGGAGAAGGGTACGGGGAGCCGACGATGGAACCGGTCATCATCGTCCTGGTCATTCTGGTGGTGTTGGTCTTCATCGCCCTGATCAAGACGATCCAAGTCATCCCGCAGGCCAGTGCTGCCATCGTGGAGCGCTTCGGCCGTTACACGCGCACGCTGAATGCGGGACTCAACATCGTCGTTCCGTTCATCGACACCATCCGCAACCGCATCGACCTGCGCGAACAGGTCGTGCCGTTCCCGCCGCAGCCGGTGATCACCCAGGACAACCTGGTCGTGAACATCGACACGGTCATCTACTACCAGGTGACCGACGCCCGGGCCGCCACCTACGAGGTCGCCAGCTACATCCAGGCCATCGAGCAACTCACCGTCACCACGCTGCGCAACATCATCGGCGGCATGGACCTGGAGCGCACCCTGACCTCCCGCGAGGAGATCAACGCGGCCCTGCGCGGCGTCCTCGACGAAGCCACCGGCAAGTGGGGCATCCGCGTCAACCGCGTGGAACTGAAGGCGATCGAGCCCCCGACCTCCATCCAGGACTCGATGGAGAAGCAGATGCGTGCCGACCGGGACAAGCGCGCCGCGATCCTCACCGCGGAAGGCGTCCGCCAGGCCGCCATCCTCACCGCCGAAGGCGAGAAGCAGTCCCAGATCCTGCTCGCCGAAGGTGAGGCCAAGGCCGCGGCCCTGCGCGCCGAGGGCGAGGCCCAGGCCGTCCGCACGGTCTTCGAGGCGATCCACGCCGGCGACCCGGACCAGAAGCTGCTCTCCTACCAGTACCTCCAGATGCTCCCGAAGATCGCCGAAGGCGACGCCAACAAGCTCTGGATCGTCCCCAGCGAAATCGGCGACGCACTCAAGGGGTTGTCCGGCGCGATGGGCAACTTCGGCCCCTTCGGCGGCAATTCAGGCGGCAACAGCGGCAACAGCGGCAACCGAGGCAACGGCGACGGCAACGAACGCCGCGAGAAGCCATCGATCGACTGACCGCTACCACCCCGCGCCCCGAAGGGGCGCGGGGAACTGCGCGCCCAGCCACAACGGCGCCGCAGCAAACCAACGACGGCACATCACGGCACCTCCAGCGGAGCGCCTACGCGGCGTCCACCGTCAGCCACTCCGGCAGCGCGGCCAAGTCGTCCTGCCCCAGCGCCAGCAACATCGCGTCCGCCGGCGTCGGCTCGAACGGCTGCCGCAGCAACGGCATCTCCGCCTGCTCCGGAGTCCGGTCCGCCTTACGGTGGTTGTCCTCCGCGCACGAGGCGACGGTGTTCAGCCACACGTCCTGACCGCCCTGCGCCCGGGGCACCACGTGGTCCACGGTCGTCGCCCGACGACCGCAGTACGCGCACCGGTGCCGGTCCCTGACCAGCACACCCCGCCTCGACCACGGCGCTTGTCTTCGGAAAGGCACCCGTACATACCTGCACAGCCTGATCACCCGGGGCGCGGGAATGTCCAACTCCGCGCCACGCATCCGCAGTTCGGGGTGGGCCTGCTCGACGACGGCCTTGTCCTGAAGCACCAGAACGACGGCTCGGTTCAACGTCACCGTCGACAGCGGCTCGAAGCTCGCGTTCAGTACCAGCGTGTCCCGCATACCAGCCCACCTCCTGTGTGCACCGGCCCACCCCCTGGCGGGCTGGGACCAACTCTGGCCGGGCACGCCGAGATGGACAACGCAATATCTGCTGCTCCACGAGGGGTGACCCCCGCGACCCCCGGCAACAAAATGCCCGCCCCTGATCACTTCCAAGACCAGAGGCGGGCAAACGTTCAATGAACGATGAGCTGACTCATCCCTCCTTGGGATGTTCGTACTCACCGATCAGCTGAGCACGGCCGATCGCATGAAAGCGCAGGTTGAAGCCCACGACCGCAGGCGAGGCGTCCGCGTCCGGACCGAGCTTCTCCTGATCCACCGCGTACACCGTGAACACATACCGGTGCGGCCCGTCCCCGGGCGGCGGCGCGGCCCCGCCGAACTCCTTGCCGCCGTAGTCGTTGCGCGCCTGGACGGCCCCCTTCGGCAGCCCGTCGAACGCCCCGCTGCCCGCACCGGCCGGCAGCTCGGTCACCGAGGCCGGGATGTCGAACAGCACCCAGTGCCAGAACCCGCTGCCCGTCGGGGCGTCCGGGTCGTAGCAGGTCACGGCGAAACTCTTGGTCCCGGCCGGGAACCCCTCCCACCGCAGCTGCGGCGAGACGTTCCCCGCCGCGTGGACCTGGGCGTCCTTGAGCGTCGCCCCCTCCTGCACATCCTCGCTCGTGACCGTGAACGACGGCACCGGCGGATGGAAATCGTGGGGCAGCGGCCGCCTCTTCAGCTCGGTCACCTCGACACCTCCAGCTAGATCGGAAAGGCACTCCATGCCTGTATCCGGAGCCTACGACCTTGGGACAGCCCACGACTCACGACCTCCACACCGTCACCTACCGTTGCCCGAGGCCCTATCGGAGATCGTTCACCCACCGGGGACGCCGCAACACCCTGGCCGCCGTCCTGCTGTCCGTGGCCACCACCCTCGTCGCCGCACCCACCGCGGACGCGAGCGGCACCCGGACCTCCGACGACAGCCTCGTCGGCACCCAGCAGACCCTCTTCCGCTCCGGCACCGGCGGCTACGGCTGCTTCCGCATCCCCACCCTGATACGCACCAAGGCAGGCACCCTCCTCGCCTTCGCCGAAGGCCGCCACTCCCCGTCCTGCGCCGACCGCGGCCCCATCGACCTCGTCTTAAGACGCTCCACCAACGACGGCCGCACCTGGGGCCCGATCAGCACCGTCCTGGCCGGCAGCCCCACCGACCCCGAAGCCGTACACCCGCGACAACGCCACCCCCGTCGCCGACGAGACCACCGGAGACGTCTTCCTCGTCTCCACCGGCGAACCCGCCACCCGCGGCACCCGCCTGCCCTACGTCCAGAAGAGCACCGACGACGGCCTCACCTTCGACGCCCCACGCGCCCTGCCCCGGCTCAGCGGCAGGACCAGCGGCTGGTTCGCCACCGGCCCCGCACACGGCATCCAGCTCCGGACCGGCCCCCAAGCCGGCCGCCTCGTCGTCAGCGCCTACGAAAGCCCCGACGCCACCCCGGACGCCAACGACGCCTACCTCACCGGCGGCACCGCAGCCGTCACCGGCAGATTCCGGCAGGCCCTCGACTTCCCGGCCCCCGGCGGTCACGCCGACCTCCCCTACAGCCCCACGCTCGACCCCGGCTCCGACGACGTCACCTACTCCCTCTTCTTCAACCACCAGGCCACCCCCACCACACCCCAACCCGCCCTGCTCTGGGCCTACGGCCACAACTCCGCCGCCCCACAGCTGTGGATCCGCGCCATCCCCAAGGACAACCGGATCACCGCCTGGATCCAGGGCTCCGGCACCCGGGTCAGCCTCACCCTCCAGGCCCCGGACGGCTCCGCGGCCTACGGCGACGGCACCTGGCACCACCTCACCCTGGTCCGCTCCGGCAGCCAGGTCCGCCTCGCCGTCGACGGCGCCACCGTCACCGGCACCGGCCTGACCGGCACCCTTGCCGCACCCCGCGCCGCCGGCGTCGACGGCATCCGCCTCGGCGCCAAACCCGACGCCACCGCCGGCGACACCTTCACCGGCGCCCTCGACGAGTTCCGCCTCTACCGCACCGCCCTCACCGACGCCCAGCTCACCGAACTGCGCACCGGCAACACCACCGCCTGTGGGCCTACGGCTCCACCACGGGCCAACCCTCCCTCTGGATCCGCGCCCGCCCCCAGAAGGACGAGCTCTACGCCTGGGCCGAAACGGACCAGGGCAAGGTCAACTTCTCCCTCCCCGACCCCGACACCGCCCGCACGGCCTTCGGCGACGACCAGTGGCACCTGCTCACCGCCACCCGCGCCGGAACCACCCTCACCGTCTCCGTCGACACCACCCACACCCAGCACGCCGACGGCCTGACCGGCTCCTTCACCGCCGGCCGCACCACCGTCCCCGGCCTGCGCCTCGGCTCCCGCCCCGGCGCCACCGAGATCCTCACCGGCACCCTGGACGACTTCCGCCTCTACGACCGCGCCCTGACGGACACCGAACTCGCCAAGATCGCCGCCCCGGCCTCGGGCACCGGCGCCTACCCCGCCGACAGCAGGATCTGGTGGTCCATGGAGAACGGCACCACCCAGTCCCACGACGTCAAACGCCCCACCACCGGCCCCGCCACCCCGGACGCCTCCGCCCACTGCAACCACGCCTACGTCCGCGGCAACCCCACCCTCACCGCGACCTCGGGCGCCTTCGGCGGCGGAATCGACCTCGACGGAACCGACGACTCCGTCGACCTCCCGTACACCGCCTCCAAGGCCCTCGGCGCCGGCGACTTCACCCTCGGCACCTGGCTCCGCTACGACGCCACCACGGCCACCGGCACCCCGGTCCTCGCCTGGGCCTACGGCCAGGGCGCCACCGAACGCCAACTCTGGCTCCGCGCCGAACCGGGCTCACAACGCCTGGCCGCCCTCATGCAAACCGAGAACGCGGCCACCACGGCCTACGCCCCGGACACCGCGTTCCGCACCGGTGCCGAATGGCACCACGTCGTCCTCCAACGCCAGGGCACCCGCCTCACCCTCTCCGTCGACGGTACGACCGGCACCCCCGGCACCGTCCCCACCGGCTCCCTCACCTACGGCGACGCCTTCGACGTGACCGGAATGCACCTCGGCGTCCGCCCCGACGGCGCGGCCTCCACCCGCCTTAGGGGATCCCTCGACGAGTTCCGCCTGATCCGCCGCGCCCTCACCGCGGCCGAGCTCACCGCCCTGCGCGAGACGAACACCGACCCTGCCGACCGGTCCACGGTCGTCCGCCTCTCCTTCGAGAAGATCACCGCGCAGGGCTACGCCCGCATGTGACAGAGCGGGGGGCCCGGATTGCCGTACGGCGTACGTG
>NZ_JBSFEV010000012.1:196492-217953 GCF_053594615.1 Streptomyces sp. NPDC001858 | reverse complement strand
CACACCGTCGACTGGCAGCGGCTGTTCGCGCCCGGCACCGCCACCGCCGTCGACCTGCCCACCTACCCCTTCCAACACCAGCACTACTGGCTGGAGGAGGCGTCGGCCGGTGGTGTCGTGTCGGCGGGGCAGGTGGCCGCGAGCCATCCGATGCTGGACGCGGTGGTGCGGGTGGCCGGCGCCGACGAGGTGGTGTTCACCGGCCGGCTCTCCGCGCGCACGCACGCGTGGATCGCCGAGCACGAGTTGGGCGGCCGGGCGCTGGTGCCCGGGACCGCGCTCATCGACATGGCGATCTGGGCCGGCGACGAGACGGGCTGCGCCGGCGTGGACGAGATGGTGGTGACCGCGCCGCTCGTCATCCCAGAGACGGGCGGGGTGCGGGTCCAGGTCGTGCTGAAGGAGCCGCAGGACAGCGGGCACCGGCCGTTCGCGATCCACTCCTGCCCGGAGAGCGATCAGGAGTGGACCTGCCACGCCACCGGTCTGCTCGCCGCCGCCGCGCTCGAGCCGCGCTTCGAGCTCAGCGAATGGCCGCCGGCCGGCGCCGAGCCGATGCGGACGGACGGCTTCTACGACCGGCTCGCCGAGCACGGCTATGTCTACGGCCCGGTGTTCCGCGGGCTGCACACGCTGTGGCGCCGCGACAGCCCCGCCGGCACCGAGTTCTTCGCCGAGGTCGCGCTCCCGCAGGACACGGACCCGGCGCGGTTCGGCATCCATCCCGCCCTGTTCGACGCGGCCATCCACCCTCGGGTCGTCGCCGCGATCGCCGACGCGGGCGACGACTTCACGCTCCAGCTCCCCTTCGTCTGGAACGGGATCAGCCTCTACGCCACCGGCGCGACCGCGCTGCGTGTGCGGCTGGTCGTCGAGGACGAGACCGAGGGCAGGACCTCCTGCCGGGTGCAGCTCGCCGACGCGTCGGGACAGCCGGTCGCCGAGGTGCGGTCGGTGGAGGCGCGCCCGGTGTCGGCCGCGCTGCCGGCCGCGCGCGACGAGACGGCCGGCTCGCTGCTCGGCGTGGACTGGGTCCCGGCCGAGCTGAGCCCGACCGAGCCGACCGGGCGCTGGACCCTGCTCGGCGCCCTCGGCCAGGACGTCGGCGCGACGCTGTCCGTCGACCGGTGCGAGACACTGTCGGCGGCGGCCGGCGCCGATGTGCTGGTCGTCCGCTACGCCGGACGGCCGGGCGGCGAGGTCGTCGCGGGCGTGCACGACACGGCCGTCGAGGCGCTGGACCTGGTGCGGGAGTGGCTGACCGACGACCGTTTCAGGTCCGGCCGCCTCCTCGTGCTGACCCGGGGCGCGGTGGTGACCGGCCGGGACGACGACACCGCCCCCGACCTGGTGGGCGCCGCGGTGTGGGGTCTGCTGCGGTCCGCGCAGTCGGAGCATCCCGGGCGGATCATGCTGGCCGACGTCGACGACGACCCGGCCTCGCTGGTGATCCTCCCCGCGGTGCCGGCGGCCGGCCACGACCAGGTCGCGGTGCGCGCCGGCACGGTGAGCGTGCCGCGGCTGGCTGCGCAGCCCGCGACGGACGCCACCGGGCCGACGGCGCAGCCGCAGCTCCGGCCGCAGGGCACGGTCCTCGTCACCGGCGGCACCGGCGCGCTGGGCGCCCTCTTCGCCCGGCACCTGGTCACCGACCACGGCGTCACCCACCTCCTCCTCACCAGCCGACGCGGCCCCGACACCCCCGGAGCCGACGCACTCGCCGACGAACTCACCGCCCTCGGCGCCACCGTCCGCATCGCCGCCTGCGACGCGTCCGACCGCTCGGCACTGGCCGCCGTGCTCGACGCGATCCCCGCGGACCACCCCCTCACCGGCATCGTCCACACCGCCGGCGTCATCGACGACGGCATCATCACCGCCCTCACCCCCGACCGCATCACCTCCGTACTCCGCCCCAAAGTCGACGCCGCCTGGCACCTGCACGAACTCACCGCCGGCAGCGACCTTGCACTGTTCGTGCTGTTCTCCTCGCTCGCCGGCACGCTGGGCAACGCGGGACAGGCCAACTACTCGGCGGCCAACCACTTCCTCGACGCCCTCGCGCTCCACCGCCGTGCCCACGGCCTGCCCGCCGTCTCGCTCGGCTGGGGGCTGTGGGCGACCGAGGGCGGCATGCAGGCCGGTGACCACCTGCGTCACAGCGGCCTGCGGCCCCTGTCCCCGCAGGCCGGGACCGCGCTGTTCGATCGCGCGCTCGCGGCGGACCGTCCGGTGAGCCTGCCGGTGCGGCTCGACACACGGACGCTGCGGGGCGGGGCGGCCGCCGTCCCGCCGATGCTGCGCGCGCTCGTCGGCGGCCCGGCTCGCCGGGTGGTCGGGCGGGGCGCGGGCGATCAGCGGTCCCTCGCCGACCGGCTGGCCGTGCTGCCCGAGCACGAGCGGCAGGAGCAGATCGCCGACCTGGTGCGGTCCGAGGTGGCCGCGGTGCTCCAGTTCGGCGCGGGCGAACGGGTCGGCGAGACCGTGCCGTTCCGCGAGCTGGGCTTCGACTCCCTGACCGCGGTCGAACTGCGCAACCGCCTGTCCGCGGCCAGCGGACTGCGGCTGTCGCCCAGCGTCGTCTTCGACTATCCGACGGCCTCCGCGCTCGCCCAGTATCTGCTCGCCGAGCTGAGCGGCGACCTGCGGGCGCCGGCGGCGGCCGTCGCCGCGGCCGTCCCGGGGTCCGGCGGTGAGAACGAGCCCATCGCGATCGTCGGGATGGCGTGCCGCTTCCCCGGCGGGGCCACCACCCCCGAGGAGCTGTGGCGGCTGGTCGCCGACGAGGTGGACGCGATGTCGGACATGCCGGCCGACCGCGGCTGGGACATCGAGCGGCTCTGGGACCCCGACCCGGACAAGCCGGGCACGTTCTATCCCCGGGTCGGCGGCTTCGTCCACGACGCGGCCGAGTTCGACGCGGGCTTCTTCGGCATCTCCCCGCGCGAGGCGCTGGCCATGGACCCGCAGCAGCGGTTGCTCCTGGAGACCTCGTGGGAGGCGCTGGAGAGCGGCGAGATCGACCCGCTGTCGCTGCGCGGCAGCAACACTGGCGTCTTCACCGGGCTGACCGCGCAGGAGTACGGGGCGGGCGCGGACGCGGCCGAGGCAGGCGCCGAGGGCTATCTGCTGACCGGCTCCACGACGTCCTTCGGTTCCGGCCGGATCTCTTACGCGCTCGGGCTGGAGGGCCCGACGATGTCCATCGACACGGCCTGTTCGTCGGTGCTGGTGTCGGTGCACCTCGCCGCCAACGCGCTGCGCAGCGGCGAGTGCGGTCTGGCGCTCGCGGGCGGTGCGACGGTGATGGCGCAGCCCATCGGGTTCGTCGAGTTCTCCCGGCAGCGCACGCTGTCGCCCGACGGCAGGTCCAAGGCGTTCGCCGAGTCCGCCGACGGCACCGGCTGGTCGGAGGGCGTGGGCCTGTTCGTCCTGGAACGGCTCTCCGACGCCCGGCGCCACGGGCATCCGGTGCTCGCGGTCATCCGGGGCAGCGCGGTCAACTCCGACGGCGCGTCCAACGGCCTGACCGCGCCCAACGGCCCCTCGCAGCAGCGGGTGATCCGGCAGGCGCTGGCCAACGCCGGTGTCGCACCCGCCGAGGTGGACCTCCTGGAGGCGCACGGCACCGGCACCCGGCTGGGCGACCCCATCGAGGCCGAGGCGCTGATGGCGACCTACGGCCGGGACCGGGCGGCGGACCGGCCGATCTGGCTGGGATCGGTGAAGTCGAACATCGGGCACACCCAGCACGCCGCCGGGGCCGGCGGGCTGATCAAGGCGGTCATGGCCATGCGGCACGGCCTGCTGCCGAAGACCCTGCACATCGACGAGCCGACGTCCGCGGTGGACTGGTCGTCGGGCGCGGTGCGGCTGCTGACCGAGTCCCGCCCGTGGCCGGAGCTGGACCGGCCGCGCCGGGCCGCGGTCTCCGCCTTCGGGATGAGCGGCACCAACGCGCACCTCGTCCTCGAACAGGCGCCCGAGGAGCCGGTCCGGGCTCCGGCGCGGGCCGAGGCGTCCCTGCCGGTGGCCCCGTGGGCGCTGTCGGCGAAGTCGCCGCAGGCGCTGCGCGCCCAGGCCGCCCGGCTGCTGTCCCTGCTGGACTCCGACAGCGCGCCGGACCCGCTCGACATCGGGCTCTCGCTGGCGAACCGGTCGGTGTTCGACCACCGCGCGGTGCTCGTCACCGGGGACGCGGACGGGGACGGGGCCGATGCGGCGGCCGGGCTGCGGGCACTTGCCGAGGGCGTCGCGCCCGTAGCCGTCGCCGGGGACGGCCGGACCGCGTTCCTGTTCACCGGCCGGCCCGCCGACCGCCCGGACCGCGCCCTGTACGAGACGTTCCCGGCGTATGCCGAGGCCTTCGACGAGACCCTGTCCGCGCTCGGGCTCGACGGGCCGGGTGCCGACGGGCGGGGTGCCGACGGGTCGGGGGACGACGCGATCGTGTTCGCCGCCGAGGTGGCGCTGTTCCGCCTGCTGGAGTCCTGGGGCGTCGCCTTCGGCTGCGTGGCCGGAGCCGGGGTCGGCGAGCTGGCCGCCGCGTTCGTCGCCGGGGCGCTCCCGGCGGACGCGGCCGGGAGGCTCCTGACCTTCGGGGACCAGGCCGCGGCGACCTTCGCCGAACCGCGGTTCCCGGTGGTGTCGCTGCGGACCGGCCGGCCGACGACCGTCGACGACCCGCTGGGCCTGGACGGCGCCGAGGGCGTCGCCGCCGCCGAGCGGTGGATGGCCGAGCAGCGGATCACCCGGTTCGCCGAGTCGGGTCCCGGGCGGCTGCTCGAAGGGTCGGTGCCGCTGCTCCAGGACGGCCGGCCGTCGGTGCGCGGGCTGTTCGAGGCCGTGGGCGAACTGTTCGTCGCCGGGGCGGCGGTCGACTGGACGACCGTGTTCGCCGGCACCGGGGCCCGCCGCACGAGCCTGCCCACCTACCCGTTCCAGCGCGAGCGGTACTGGTCGGCCGAGTCCGCCGACACCGCGGGCCCCGGCGTCGGCTCCGGGCAGCACGCCCTGCTCGGCACGGCCGTCGAGGTCGCGGGCCGCGACGAGCTGGTGTTCACCGGGCTCCTGTCCCTCAGCGCCCACCCCTGGCTGGCCGATCACCTCGTCGCCGATCTGCCCGTACTGCCCGGTGCGGCCCTGGTGGACCTGGCGATCCGGGCCGGCGACGCGTCCGACTGCCCCGAGCTGGCCGAACTCACGGTCGTCGAACCGCTCGTGCTGCCCGAGCAGGGCGGCGTGCGGCTGCAGGTCGTCGTCGGCGCCCCCGGTGCGGCCGGACGGCGGACGGTGGGCGTCCACAGCCGACCCGCCGACGGCCCGGGCGCCGACGTCGCCGCGCGGGACCGGACCTGGACCTGCCACGCCACCGGCATCCTGGCCCCCGCCCCCGCCCCCGCCCCCGCCGCCGACCGGCCGGGGACCGAGCCGGCCGACTGGCCGCCGGCCAAGGCCAGGGCCATGGCGCTGGACCGGGCGTACGAGGACCTCGCCGACGCGGGCCACCGCTACGGCGCGGCGTTCCAGGGGCTGGAGTCCGTGTCGCGCCGTGGGGACGAGCTGTTCGCCGAGGTCCGGCTGCCCGAACGGGCCCTCGCCGACCTCGGCGGGTTCGGCATCCACCCCGCCCTGCTGGAGGCCGCCGTCCAGCCGCTGCTGCTCGGCGATGCGCAGAACGGCCCGCAGAGCGCGCCGGACGGTACCACCCGGCTGCCGCTCGCCTGGGAGGGCGTCGTCCTGCACGCCACCGAGGCGACGGCCCTGCGCGTGCACCTGACCCCCGCCGGACCCGACGCGTTCCGCCTGACGGCGGTCGACGAGGCCGGACTGCCGGTGCTGACGGCCGAGTCGGTACGCCTGACCCCCGTCGTCCTGACGCCGAGGCAGGACGCGGCGCCGACGCCGTCCGGCACGGCCTCGCTGTTCGCACTGCGCTGGACCACGGTCGAGACGACGCAGGACGACGAGCCCGACACCCTGCTCGCCCTGCTGGGCGACGACGACCGCCACGACCTCGCCGCGGTCGCGCCGCTGCGCTTCGCCGACGTCAAGGAGGCGGCCGCCTCCTACACCCCCTGGGACGCCCTGCTCGTCCAGCCGTCACGGCCGGACCGGGCCGGTGACCCGGCCGGGGACTCGGCCGGTGACCAGGTCGCCGCCGTGCATCGGGCCGTGGAACGCGCGCTCGGCGTGGCGCAGTCCTGGCTGGCCCAGGAAGACCTGCCGGACAACCGCCTGGTCGTGGTGACCAGGGGGGCGATGGCCGTCGAGGCCGAGGACGACGTCCGGGATCCGGCCGGCGCCGCCGTCTGGGGCCTGCTGCGGTCGGCCCAGGCCGAGCACCCCGACCGGATCGTGCTGGTCGACCTGGACGACGACCCGGCCTCCGCCGAGCTGCTGTTCGCGGCGGCCCTGGCGGGCGAACCCCAACTGGCCGTCCGCGCCGGGCGGTTGCTCGCACCGCGGCTCATGCCGTCGACCGCGCAGGGCACTTCGCCGTCGACCGCGCAGGCCACTTCGCCGTCGACCGCGCAGGCCACTTCGCCGTCGACCGCGCAGGCCACTTCGCCGACGGCGGCGCTGGACGCCGCCGGGACCGTGCTGGTCACCGGTGCCGACGGGCCGCTGGGCGCGCTGTTCGCCCGGCACCTCGTCACCGCGCACGGCGTGCGGAACCTGCTGCTCGCCGACGCGCACGGGCGGCCGGACTCGCCCGCCGGGCGGCTGCGCGACGACCTGGCCGCGCTCGGCGCGACGGCCACGGTGGCGGTCTGCGACCTGGCCGACCGGGAGGCCGTGCGCGCCCTGCTCGCGGCCGTCCCGGCCGAGCATCCGCTGACCGGCATCGTGCACACCGAGAACGTCCTGGACGACGGGGTGTTCACCGCGCTCACGCCGGACCGCGTCGCGCGGGTGCTGCGGCCCAAGGTGGACGGGGCCTGGCAGCTGCACGAGCTGACCGTGGCCGCGCCGCCCGCCCTGTTCGTGCTGTTCTCCTCGGTGGTCGGCGTCCTCGGCAGCCCGGGGCAGGCCAACTTCGCCTCGGCGAACGCGTATCTGGACGCGCTGGCCACGCGGCGCCGGGCCGCCGGACTGCCCGCGGTGTCGCTGGCCTGGGGCCGGATGGTGGCCGGCGGACAGTCCGGACTGCGGATGATCGCCGAGGACGAGGCGTGCGAGCTGTTCGACGCCGCGCTCGCCACCGGCCACGCCGTGGTCGCTCCTGCCCCGCTCGATCTCGCCGCGCTGCAACGCGACACCGCGGGGCTCCCGGCGGTGCTGCGCGGGCTCGTGCCACGCGGGGTGCGCCGGAAGGCGAGCGCCGACCGGCCGGCCGACCGCTTCGCGGACCTGACCAGGACCGAGCTCGCGGCGGCTCTGCGGGACCTGGTGCGCACCGAGGCGGCCGGGGTGCTCGGCCACGCGACCCCGGAGAACCTGCGCTGGGAGGTGTCGTTCCGGGACTCCGGATTCGACTCCCTGTCCGCGGTGCAGTTCCGCAACCGGCTCGCCGAGCAGACCGGCCTTTCGCTGCCGACCACGCTGGTGTTCGACTACGCCTCGCCCGGCGTGCTCGTCGACCACCTGCTCGAACGGCTCGCCACCGCCGACGGCGTCAGCCGCCGCTCCGCACTGGCCGAGCTGGACAAGCTGGAGGCCGTCCTGATGGCCGTCCCGGCCGACGTCGGACGGACGGACGACACGGAGTCCGGGCACTCCGAGATCGCCGACCGGCTGACCGCCATCCTCACCCGCTGGAACAAGGCCCAGGCCGTCGCGCGGCCCGACGCGGTCCACGGCCCCGGCGAGGGCGCCGACCTGGCCGACGCCACCGAGAACGAGGTCCTCGACTTCATCGACAGGGAACTGGGCCGCTCCTCCTCCGCACACCCGAACCGCTGAACACCAGGAGACATGGTGAACGCACCGACCCGCTACGCCGAAGCCCTACTGACCGGCATGCTCGGCACCTTCGGCCTGGACATCGAGTACGTCCGGGCGGAGAAGAACAGCCTGTACTACCTGGACGACACCGGTGCGGAGGTGCCGGTGCTCGACCTGATCGGCGGCTGGGGCTCGCTGATGCTCGGGCACAACCACCCGGAGATCGTGGCCTACGCGAAGGAACTGCTGGACGCGGGCTGGCCGGTGCACTCGCAGCACTCCGCGCACCCGGTCGCCGACCAGGTCGGCGCGGTGCTGAACGGGGTGCTCGGCCGGGAGTTCCCCGGCGCCGAGCCGTACGCCGTCACCTTCGCGAACAGCGGCGCGGAGGCGGTCGAGGCGGCGGTCAAGCACTGCGAGTTCGACCGTGTGCTGCGCATGAAGGCCCTGTTCGAGGAGATCGAGTGGAACGCCGACGTCGCCCTGCGGGCGGTGGGCGAGGGGACGGCGGCGCTGCCGGACGACGTCTCCCTGCTGCCCGGCGAGGGGTCCGCGCCGACGAACGCCGAGGAGTTCGGGGCGCTGCTCGGCGCGGTGGCCGCGCACAACATGGGGCGGGCCGGGACCCCTCCGGTGTTCTTCGCGCTGGAGCGGGCCTTCCACGGAAAGCTCGTCGGCAGCCTCCAGTTCACCTTCAACCCGCTGTTCCGGGCGGCCTTCGCCTCGCTCGGGCAGCCGGTGAGATTCGTGCCGCCCAACGACGCCGCGGCGTTCGAGAACGCGGTCGCCGAGTCGCGGGTGAGCGTGCTCGACGTCCAGGTCCGGGACGGCCGGGTCACGCTCGTCGAGCGGGACTTCCCGGTGATCGCCGCACTGATCGTCGAGCCGATCCAGGGCGAGGGCGGGATCCATGAGCTGACCGCCGAATACGCGGCCCGGGTCAGGGAGATCTGCGGCGAGGTCGAGTGCCCGGTCGTCGTCGACGAGATCCAGAGCGGGATGGGGCGCACCGGGAAGTTCTTCGCCAGCTCCCATATCGGGCTGCTCGCCGACTGCTTCGTGCTGGGCAAGTCGCTCGGCGGCGGCATCGGCAAGACTTCCGCCCTGCTCGTCCGGCAGTCGCGCTACCGCCCCGAGTTCGAGCTGGTGCACAGCTCGACCTTCGCCAAGGACGGCTTCTCCACGGCCATCGCCCTGCGCACGCTGGAACTCCTCGAAGCCCACGACGGCGCCGCCTACGACCGTGCCGCCGAACGCGGCGAGCGCATCCTGGGCATGCTGCGCGAACTGGCCGCCGCCTTCCCCGACGTGGTGGCCGACGTCCGGGGGAAGGGCCTGCTCATCGGGCTGGAGTTCGCCGACCAGAGCCAGGCCTCGTCCCCGGTCATCCGGGAGAAGGCGCTCGCCGGGCTGCTCGTCTTCCAGCTGGGCAGCTATCTCCAGGCCGCCCACCAGATCCGCACCGGCCCGACCGCGAGCGTGCCGAACATGCTGCGGATCGAGCCGTCGATCTACATCAGCGACGAGCAGATCGAGCAGCTGAGGGGCGGACTCACCGAGGTCTGCACGATCCTGCGCCACCAGGACGCGCTGCCGTTGGTCCAGGTGCTGACCGGGGGAGCGGAGGACGCTCCGCGCACGGACATCAGGGACTTCCGGCCGGCCGCGGCCGAGGCGGGCGCACCGGCCGAGCCGGCCGCCGCGAAGGTCGGGTTCGTCAGCTACCCGCTGACCCCGGACATGCTGCGCGAGCTCGACCCGTCGCTCGCCGACCTGGACGACGAGCGCCTGTTCGCGTACGCCCGGCGGTCCGAACTGCTCAAGGACCTCCCGGCGTTCGCGCCGGTCCGGTTCGACTCGCCGCAGGGGACGTCGGTGGACCTCACCGTCTACCCGCTGCTGGTGACCCAGCCGCAGCTGCGCGAGTACCAGGTCTCGGGGCAGACCTTCCTGATCGGCCTGGACCTCGACCGCCGGGTGCGCGCGGCGAAGGCCGACGGCTGCGCCACCGTCGGCCTCGGGTTCGGACTCGGTGCGGTGAGCGGACACGGCGGCGCGCTGCGGGTTCCCGGGATCACGGTGACCGCGGGCGGCGCGCTCACGGTCGGCTCGGCCCTGGCCGCCGTCCGGCACGCCGCGGCCGACCGGTTCGGCGGGCTCGACGGGACGACGGTCGCGGTGATCGGCGGCGGCGGGCGCCTCGGCTCGGCCCTCGGCGCGATCGGCGGGCTGGAGGCGGCCAGGATCGTGCTGGTGGGCAGCGGCCGGTCGGGTTCGGCCGAGCGGCTGCGGGCGGCGGAGCACCGGATCTACCAGGAGGCATGGGAGCGGATCGCGGCCGGCGGTGCGCTGACCGGGATCCCGGCGGCGCTGGCCGCCGAGCCGATCGTCACCCGGTGGCTGGCCGAAGGAGGGGCTGCGGACGAGCCGAGCGGCGCGCGCATCGCCGCCTATCTCGACGACGCCTATGACCTGAACCCGTTCGTCGTCGTGACCGACGATCTTTTGTCGGTGCGGAATGCCCAGGTAGTGTTCTCGGCCCATTCGAGCCCGGTTTCCGTACTCGACGAAAAACATCTCGGAGACGGTGCCGTGATCGCCGATCTGTCCTTTTTCGGGACCGGTTCCGAGGCTTCTTCGGTGGCCTCCCGCAGCGATTTACGCTACGTGCGCGGTGGTATACTTTCTGCCTCCGACCGCGGTATTCTGCCGCGTGTCCTCGGTGCCTCACACGGCGCGGGTGAATTGTTGGCAGGGGTGGCGGAAGCAGTCACTCTCGGGTTGTCCGGCAAGAGTGGATCGATGGGCAACGGCCTCATTACCCGTGAACGGGTACACGCCATTGTCGACCTCGCGAAGCAGCACGGATTCGAGACAATTTCCACCTGATTTCCGCCAAACGCCAGTTTGCCGGCCATCGGCCGATGGTCCGGCCTGATCAACAGAGGGTAAGTGGAATGTCAGAGTCAGCAGATTCCGAGTCGAGGGTGGCGGCGAAAGGTGCGCCCGACCCCCATTACGCCAACCGCTGGTTGATCCTCGCGGTCATCGGCGTCGCGCAGTTAACGATCTTCCTGGACACGACGGTCGTCAACATCGCGCTGCCGTCCGCCCAGGCGGATCTCGGGTTCGGCGACGGCGACCGGCAGTGGGTCGTCACCGCCTATGCGCTGGCCTTCGGCAGCCTCCTGCTGCTGGGCGGCCGGATCGTCGACCTCATCGGCGCCAAGCGGTCGCTGATGATCTCGATCCTCGGGTTCGGCGCCATGTCGGTGCTGGCCGGCGCGGCCAACGGCTTCGCCATGCTGATCACGGCCCGCGCACTCCAGGGCGGGTTCGCCGCGCTCGTCGCCCCGGCGGCGCTGTCGTTCCTGCTGACCGTGTTCAAGGACCCGAAGGAGCGGGTCACGGCCTTCGGCGTCTACGGCGCGCTGGGCAGCGGCGGCCTCGCGCTCGGTCTGGTCCTCGGCGGCGCGCTGACCGACTGGCTGGACTGGCGCTGGTGCCTGTACATCAACGTCATCTTCACGGTGGCCGTGTTCGTCGGCGCGCTGCTCACGATGCACAACCAGCAGTCCGAACACCGCGCGGAGCGGCTCGACCTGCCCGGCACGGTGACGGCCTCGGTCGGCCTGTTCTGCCTGGCCTACGGTCTGTCCAACGCCGACGACGGCGACTGGGCGAAGACCGACGTCTGGGGCTTCCTCGTCGCCAGCGCCGTCCTGCTGGTCGCGTTCGTGCTGTTCGAGCTCCGCTCGCGGACGCCGCTGCTGCCGATCCGGATCGTGCTGCACCGCAACCGCGGCAGCGCCTACCTGGCGATGTTCCTGCTGGGCATCGGCCTGTTCGTGCAGTTCCTGTTCCTCACCTACTACCTCCAGCTGATCCTGGAGTTCTCCGCGATCGAGAGCGGCCTGGCCTTCCTGCCGATGATCGTCGGCATCGGCATCGGCGCGACGACCGTCCCGCCGGTGCTGGAGCCGAAGCTCGGGACCCGCGTGCTGATCCCGGCCGGCCTGGTCCTGGCCGCGGTGGGCTCGTTCTGGCTCAGCCGGCTCACCGTCGACAGCTCCTACCTCGGCGGCGTGATGGTCCCGTCCCTGATCGCCGGCGTCGGCTTCGGCCTCGTCGTCTCGCTGGGCGCGGCGGTGGCCACGGTCGGCGTCGAACCGCAGGACGCCGGCGCGGCGTCGGCGCTGGTCAACACCGTGCAGCAGGTGGGCGGCTCGATCGGCACCGCGCTGCTCAGCACCCTGGCCATCACCGCGGCGGACTCGTTCGTCGAGGGCAAGCAGCCGACCCCGCAGCTGATCTCGGAAGCCGCCGTGGAGAGTTACACGACGGCGTTCTTCTGGGGCGCCGTGGTCTTCCTCGGCGGGGCGATCCTGTGCGGCCTGATGTTCGACCGCCATGTCACCTCGCAGGCGGACCCGGAGGTCGGCCAGCCGGCCGCCGTGCCCACCGTCTGATCCACTCGTCCGATCAACCCGTCCGATCCGCTCGTTCGACCTGCTCGCCCGATGCGCTTTCCGCAGGTGGCCGGTCCGGCGTGACGGCGGATCGGTCGGCGGCGTTCGACCGCGAACCGGTCGTCGGCGGCACTTGGTTCCCAGTGCCAGCCCGGCGGCCGGTTTTTGGGTGCTCGGCGCTGGGACCGCGGGCCCCGAGCGGATTGACTCGTCCGTGAGACGCGGTGCGATGAGCCTCCCCGATCGGGGCCGGCCCACGACGCGCAATCGAAGGAGGACTTCGTGACAGCAGTGGCCGGTGAGCTGGCGGACGGGACGACCGGGTCCACGGTCGACGTGGCGGAGATCGTGGCGCGTACCCGCGAGCTGGTGCCGCTGATCCGCGAGCACGCCGTGAAGACCGAACAGGACCGCAGGCTCGCCGAGGAGGTCGTCGTCGCGCTGCGCGACGCCGGGCTGTTCCGCCTCACCACGCCGACCCGGTACGGCGGCTACGAGCTCCGGATGCCGGACCTTCTGTCGATCATCGCGGAGGTCGGCAAGGGCTGCGGGTCGGCCGCCTGGAACCTGGCCATCGACACCGCGTCGACCCGGTTCGCGCTGACCGGGATGCCCGAGAGCGCGCTGTCGGACATGTTCGAGGGCAACCCCGACGCGTACGTCATCTCCACCGCCCACCTGACCACGACGAAGGCCTCGCGCGTCGACGGCGGATACCAGGTGACGGGCACCTTCCCGTGGAGCTCGGGCTGCGAGATCGCCGACTGGGCCTACATCCCCGTCGTGCCGATCTTCGACGGCGAGGAGCCGACCACGGACCTCGTGGGCGTCGTCGTCCCCATGAACGAGGTGAAGATCGAGCGGACCTGGCACTCGGCCGGTCTGGCCGGTTCCGGCACCCACACGGTCGTCGCCGAGGAACTCTTCGTCCCGGAGCGCCGGGCGAAGGAATTCAGCCTCACGGATCTGCCCGGCGAGGACGACCGGGACACCATGCTCGTCCAGGGCAGCACCCAGTCGCTCGCCGCGATCGTCGGCGCGGCACAGGGCGCGCTGGAGGTCACCCGGCAGCTGCTGGACAAGAAGCGGCCGATCACCTACGTCAACTACGAGGCCGCCGTCGACGCGCCCTCGGTGCAGCTGTGGTTCGCCGAGGCCACCCACCTCGTCGAGTCCGCCCGACTGCATCTGCGCGAGATCGGCGACACCTTCGACGGGGTGCCGGAGATCGACCCGATGCCGTGGGTCGACCGGGCCCGGGCCCGTATGCACCAGCGGTCCGCCCAGGAGAAGTCGCGGGAGGCCGTGGAGAAGCTGCTCGACATCGTCGGCGGCAGCGCGTTCGCCCTGTCGAATCCGCTGCAGCGCCTGTGGCGCGATATATCGGTGATGAGCCGCCACACCGCGCTCAACGCACCGATCATCCTGGAGGACTACAGCCGCGCACTGCTGGAAGTCCGCCCGTCGGTGACCCTGCTGTACTGAGACGCTCATCCGGGGTTTTCCCCTGGCGTCGACATAAACGCATCGGCATTGTTCTGCGGGCGGCCGCGGCGCAATGCCGATGCATATTTCTTTTGTGCGCAGCTCAATAGCGATCGGTCCAGACTGTTATCGGCCACCAGATTTCCACCGGCATTTTGGGTCGGTGAAACAAGCCATATCGGCGACCCCCGTTGTTGACTGTGGACATGAGACGGATCGCCATGGTGGGATTGGCCTGTCGGTTGCCCGGGGCCGGCGACGGCCACGCTTTCTGGCGGTTGCTGCGGAACGGGACCGACGCCGTACGCGAGGCTCCCGAAGGCCGCTGGCCCGGCGCCGGACTGCCGCACCGCCGCGGCGGATTCCTCGACGGGATCGACGGCTTCGACGCGGGATTCTTCGGGATCTCACCGCGCGAGGCGGCCGCGACGGACCCACAGCAGCGCCTGATGCTGGAGCTCGCCTGGGAGGCGCTGGAGGACGCGCGGATCGTCCCCGCCGCACTCGGCGGCGGCGACGCCGGGGTCTTCGTAGGCGCCATGTGGGACGACTACGCGGCGCTCCAGGACCGGCTAGGCGACGCGGGCATCGGCCGGCACACCATGACCGGCACCCGCCGCGGGATCATCGCCAACCGGATCTCCCACCACCTCGGCCTGCGCGGACCGAGCCTGACGGTGGACACCGCGCAGTCCTCCTCGCTGGTCGCCGTCCAGCTGGCCTGCGAGAGCCTGCGCCGCGGCGACTGCTCGGTCGCCGTCGCCGGGGGCGTGAACCTGAACATCCTGGCCGAGACGACCCTCGGCGCCGTCCGGTTCGGCGGCCTCTCGCCGGACGGCCGGTGCTTCACCTTCGACGCGCGGGCCAACGGGTTCGTGCGCGGCGAGGGCGGCGCGGCCGTCGTCCTCAAACCCCTGGACGCCGCGCTCGCCGACGGCGACGACGTCTACTGCGTCCTCACCGGCGGCGCCGTGAACAACGACGGCGCGGGGGAGGGCGAGCACACCGGCCTCACCGTGCCGAGCAGGTCCGCGCAGGAGGACGTCGTCCGGCAGGCGTACCGGCGGGCCGGCGTCGCGCGGCGGGACGTGCAGTACGTGGAGCTGCACGGCAGCGGCACCAAGGTGGGCGACCCGATCGAGGCCGCCGCGCTCGGCGCGGCGCTGGGGCGCGCGCGGCAGCCGGGCGCGCCGCTGCGGGTGGGCTCGGTCAAGACCAACATCGGCCACCTGGAGGGCGCGGGCGGCATCGCCGGGCTGCTCAAGGTGGCCTTGAGCATCCGGCACCGGCTGCTGCCGCCGAGCCTGAACTTCGTCACCCCGCACCCGGACATCCCCCTCGACGACCTCGGGCTGACGGTGCAGACCGAGCTGACGCCCTGGCCGGAACCGGACCGGCCGCTGGTGGCCGGCGTCAGCTCCTGGGGCATGGGCGGCACCAACTGCCACCTGGTGATCGCCGAACCCCCGCCGACCGGCCAGGCGACCGGCCGCTCGACCGGCCGCTCGACCGGCCCCGTGACCCGTACGCCCGAGGCGGCCGGCGCGCTGGCGTGGCCGCTCTCCGGCCGCACCGACGCGGCGCTCCGCGCCCAGGCCGCCCGGCTGCTGTCCTTCGCCGAGGAACGGACCGACCCCGCCGCCGACATCGGCCTGTCCCTCGCCACCACCAGGACCGCCTTCCGCCGCCGTGCCGTCGTCGTCGGCGACGACCGCGCCGAACTGCTGCACCGGCTCGCCGCGTTCGCCGAGGGCAGTGCCGCCGCCGGCGTGGTCGAGGGACGGACCACGGCCGCCGGGAAGGTGGTGTTCGCCTTCCCCGGGCAGGGCGCGCAGTGGGCCGGCATGGCCGTCGGACTGCTGGACGACGTACCGGAGTTCGCCGAGTCGATACGCGCCTGCGAGGAGGCGTTCGCACCCCACGTCGACTGGTCGCTGAGCGAGGTGCTGCGCGACCCGGCCGCACTGGAGCGGGTGGACGTCGTCCAGCCCGCGCTGTTCGCGGTCATGGTGTCGCTGGCCGCCCTCTGGCGGTCCTGCGGGGTCGAGCCGGCCGCGGTCGTCGGGCACAGCCAGGGCGAGATAGCCGCCGCGTGCGTGGCGGGCGCCCTGTCGCTCGACGACGCGGCGCGAGTGGTGACCTTGCGCAGTCAGGCGCTGTCCGCGCTGTCCGGGCAGGGCGCGATGGTGTCGGTGCTGCTGTCGGCCGACGACGTCCGCGAGCGGATCGCCGGGACGAACGGCGCGGTGTCGGTCGCGGCCGCCAACGGCCCCTCGTCGGTGGTGCTTTCGGGTGATCCCGAGGCGCTGGACGCACTGGTCGAGCGGTGGACCGCGGAGGGCGTCGAGACCCGTCGGATCGCCGTCGACTACGCCTCCCACTCACCCCAGGTGGAACAGATCCGCGAGCGCCTGCTCACCGTGCTGGACGGCATCCGGCCGAAGTCGTCGCCCGTGCCGTTCTACTCCACCGTGACCGGCGCACCGCTGGACACCGCCGGGCTGGACGCCGCGTACTGGTACCGCAACCTGCGGCAGACCGTCGAACTGGAGCGGGCCACCGAGGCCCTGGTGCGCGACGGCCACACGGTGTTCGTCGAGTGCAGCCCGCACCCGGTGCTGCTGCCGGCCCTGCGGGACACGATGGCGCAGACCGGGCTGGAGTCCGGCGTGGTCACCGGGTCGCTGCGGCGGCGCGAGGGCGGGCCGAAACGCTTCCTGGCGTCGCTCGCCGAACTGCATGTGCGCGGTGTCGCGGTGGACTGGTCCCGGGTGTTCGCCCTGCGCGGCGCCCGCACCGTGAGCCTGCCCGGCTACGCCTTCCAGCGCGAGCGCCACTGGCTCACCGAGCCCGCCGACGGGACGGCCGCGCGGACCGCCGATCGGGCCGCGGCCCCCGTCCCGGCCGCCTCGGCGACGGCCGCCGCGCCTGCTGCCCGGCCCGAGCTGCTCGGGCTGGTCCGGTCGACTCTCGCGGTCGTCCTCGGCCACTCGGACGGCGACGCGGTGGACGCCGGCACGACCTTCAAGGAACTCGGCGTCGACTCGCTGTCCTCCGTGGAGCTGCGGGACCGGCTGAGCGCGGCGATCGGACGCACCCTGCCCACCGGCGTGCTGTTCGGCCATCCGACCCCGGCCGAACTCGCCGACCACCTGCGGACGTTGACCTCGGCCGACGAGGAGCCCACCGCCGCCGAACCCGCCGCCGCCGAACCCGCCCTCCCCGCCGTCCCGGCCGCTGTGGCCGCGGCCGACGACCCGATCGCGATCGTCGGGATGGCCTGTCGGCTCCCCGGCGGCGTCGCCTCCCCGGACGACCTGTGGCGGCTGGTCATGGACGGGACCGACGCGATCTCCGAGTTCCCCGCCAACCGCGGCTGGGACACCGACCGCCTCTACGACCCCGACCCGGAACGGGCGGGCACGTCCTACACCCGGCACGGCGGCTTCCTGCACGACGCCGACCAGTTCGACCCCGAGTTCTTCGGCATCTCGCCCCGGGAGGCGCTCGCCATGGACCCCCAGCAGCGGCTGCTGCTGGAGACGTCCTGGGAGGCACTGGAACGGGCCGGCATCGACCCCGGCGGCCAACGCGGCACGCCCATGGGCGTCTTCGTCGGCGCCATGGCCCAGGACTACGGCCCCCGGCTGCACGCCGCGCACGCCGAGTCCGACGGCTACCGGCTGACCGGCAGCACGATCAGCGTCGCGTCCGGCCGGATCGCCTACACGCTCGGCCTCCAGGGCCCAGCCGTCACCGTGGACACCGCCTGCTCCTCGTCGCTCGTCGCGCTGCATCTCGCCGCGCAGGCCCTGCGCGCCGGGGAGTGCTCGCTGGCCCTGGCCGGCGGCGTCGCGGTGATGTCCACGCCCGGGATGTTCGTCGAGTTCAGCCGCCAGCGCGGACTGGCCGAGGACGGGCGCTGCAAGGCGTTCTCCGCCGCCGCCGACGGCACCGGATGGTCCGAGGGCGCGGGGATCGTCGTCCTCGAACGGCTGTCGGACGCGCGGCGCAACGGCCACCGGGTGCTGGCCCTCGTGCGGGGCAGCGCCACCAACCAGGACGGGGCGTCGAACGGGCTCACCGCGCCCAACGGGGTCGCCCAGGAACGGGTGATCCGGCAGGCGCTCGCCGGCGCCGGGATGTCCGCGGCGGACGTGGACGTCGTCGAGGCGCACGGCACCGGGACGACGCTCGGCGACCCGATCGAGGCCGAGGCGCTCGCCGCCACCTACGGCCGCGACCGGGAGCCGGGCCGCCCGCTGCTGCTCGGATCGCTGAAGTCCAACATCGGCCACACCCAGGCCGCCGCCGGGGTGGCCGGAGTCATCAAGACGGTGCAGGCGCTGCGGCACGGGGTGGTGCCGAGGACCCTGCACGCCGACGAACCGACCCCGCACATCGACTGGTCCGCCGGCGCGCTGGCGCTGGTCACCGAGGCGCGGGAGTGGCCGCGCACCGGCCGGGCCCGCCGCGCCGCGGTCTCCTCCTTCGGCATCAGCGGCACCAACGCCCACGTCATCCTCGAAGAGGCCCCGCCGGAGTACCCGCCCGGCGCGCGGCGCCTCGCCCCCGCGCTGCCCTGGGCGTTCTCCGCGAGCAGCGAGGACGCGGTGAGCGCCCAGGCCGCCGCCCTGCTCTCGTTCGTGGACGCGAATCCCGGGCTGGACCCGGCGGACACCGCCCTCTCGCTGGCCACCGCCCGCGCCGGGCTGCCGCACCGCGCCGCCGTCGTCGGGGCGGACCTGCCCGCGCTGCGCCGCGGCCTGATCGCGCTCGCCGCGGGCACCGAGGCGCACGGCGTGGTGCGCGGCACCGCGCAGGAGGCCGGCAAGGTCGTGTTCGTCTTCCCCGGCCAAGGCGCGCAGTGGACCGGGATGGCGGCCGAACTGCTCGACTCCGCACCGGTGTTCGCCGAGTCGATGCAGGCCTGCGCGGACGCCCTCGCCCCCCACGTCGACTGGAACCTGTTCGAGGCGCTGCGCGACCCGGCCGCGCTGGAGCGGGTCGACGTCGTGCAGCCCGCGCTGTTCGCGGTGATGGTGTCGCTGGCCGCCCTCTGGCGCTCCCACGGTGTACGGCCGTCCGCGGTGGTGGGTCATTCGCAGGGGGAGATCGCGGCCGCCTGTGTCGCCGGGGCGCTCGGCCTCGCGGACGCGGCGAAGGTCGTCGCCCTGCGCAGCAAGGCCATCCTGGCGCTGTCCGGCGCCGGCGGGATGGTCTCGGTCGCCCTGTCCGAGGCCGAGGCCGCCGAACGCCTTGCCCGGTGGGACGGCCGGATCTCGGTGGCGGTCGTCAACGCCCCCGGATCCGTCGTCGTCGCGGGCGACCTGGACGCGCTGGACGAACTCGTCGCCGAGTGCGAGGCCGCCGAGGTGCGGGTCAAGCGGCTGCCGGTGGACTACGCGTCGCACTCGGCGCAGGTGGAGCGGATCGCGGACGAACTGGCCGCCGTCCTGACCGGGCTGACCCCCCGTCCGTCGGCGATCCCGTTCTACTCCACGGTGACCGCCGGCCCGCTGGACACCACCGGCCTGGACGGCGGCTACTGGTATCGCAACCTGCGCCGACAGGTCCGCTTCGCCGAGACGGTCGGGGTGCTGGCCGAGCACGGGCACTCGGTGTTCATCGAGGTCAGCCCGCATCCGGTGCTGACGGCGGCGGTCGAGGACGGGACGGAGCACGCGGTCGCCGTCGGCTCCCTGCGCCGCGACGACGGCGGCCTGGAGCGGTTCCTGACCTCGCTGGCCGACGCCTACACGCGGGGCGTGAACCCCGACTGGCGGGCCGTCCTCCCCGGCGCCCGGCAGATCGACGTGCCCACCTCCGTGTTCCGGCGGCGGCGCTTCTGGCTCGAACCGACGCCGGCCGGCGACCCGGCGGACGTCGCGGCGGCGGGCCTCGCCGCGGCGGACCACCCGCTGCTCGGCGCCGTCGTGGAACTCCCGGACTCCGGCGGCCTGGTCCTGACCGGCCGGCTCTCCCTGCGGGCCCAGCCATGGCTGGGCGACCACGGGCTCGGCGAGTCGGTGCTGCTGCCCGGCGCCGCCTTCGTCGAGCTGGCCGTCCGCGCGGGCGACGAGGCGGGCTGCGCGGAGGTGGCGGAGCTGACCTGCGAGACCCCGCTGGTCCTGCCCTCGCAGGGCGCGGTCGACATCCGGGTCACGGTCGGCGACGAGGACGCGGCCGGCCGCCGCGAACTGGCCGTCCACGCCCGCCCCGCCGACGGCTCCGGCGAGTGGCGCAGACACGCGAGCGGGGTGCTCGCCGACGCGGCCGTCCACCCGGCGGCCGAGGAGTTCGACCTGGCCTCCTGGCCGCCGCCGGGCGCGGTCGCGGTGGAGTGGGACGGCGGCTACGAGCGCTGGACCGAGCTCGGCTACCGGTACGGCCCCTCGTTCCGGGGCCTGCGCTCCTGGTGGCGGCGGGGCGCCGAGATCTTCGCCGAGGTCGCGCTGCCGAAGGAGATCGAGGCGGACGCCGGCCGGTTCGGGCTGCACCCGGCGCTCCTGGACGCCGCGCTGCACGCCGCCGTCGCGGACGGCCCGCACTGCCGGCTGCCGTTCTCCTGGCAGGGCGTGTCGCTGCGGGCCACCGGCGCGTCCGCACTGCGCGTGCGGATCTCCCCGGACGGCCCGGACACGGTCGCCCTGCGGCTCGCCGACGCGACCGGGGCGCCGGTGGCGTCCGTCGAGTCGCTGGCGCTGCGCCCGCTCCCGGCAGGCGCGCCCGCCGCCGGACCGCCGGACGCGTTGTTCCGCGTGGACTGGACCGAGCCACAGCTGCCCGAGACCTCCTTCGACCCCCGACCGCCCTGGGCGTTCGTCGGCGCCGACGACCTCGGGATCACCCGCGGGGGAGAGCCCTCCCACGCCGATCTCGGCGCGCTCGCCGACCACGGACCGGTCCCGGACACGGTGTGCGCCGCGCTGACCGGCGAGCCCACCGCGGGCGGCGCCCACGCCGTGGCCGGCCGGGCGCTGCGCCTGATCCAGGAGTGGCTCGCCGACGAGCGGTTCGCCGACGCACGGCTGGTGCTGCTCACCCGCGACGCGGTGGTCGTGGACCCGGCCGAGACGGACGTCCTCGGCGCGGCGGGCGCCGCGGTGTGGGGCATGGTCCGCTCGGCCCAGCGGGAGCACCCCGACCGGTTCGTCGTCGTCGACCTGGACGGTCACGAGGCGTCCGTCGCGGCACTGCCCGCCGCCCTGGCCACCGGCGAACCCCAACTAGCCCTCCGCAAGGGCCGCCCCGCCGTACCCCGACTGACCAGGATCACCGTCCTACCTACGCCCCGCCGGGACCTCGCGGCGGACGCGGCGCAGCCGGCGGCTCTGGCTGCCGCGGAGCCGCAGCTCGCTGCCCTGGGCAGCGGGGAGCCGCAGCCCGCCACTCGGGCTCCCGGCGAGCGGCAGCCCGTCGCTCTGGTCACGGGTGAGCCGCTGCCGGTCGCTCTGGCTGCCGGGGAGCCGCTGCCGGCCGCCCTGGCCACCGGGGAGCTGCTGCCGACTGCTCTGGTCACGGCGGAGCCGCAGCCCGCCACTCGGGCTCCCGGCGAGCGGCAGCCCGTCGCTCTGGTCACGGGTGAGCCGCTGCCGGTCGCTCTGGCTGCCGGGGAGC